>NZ_JBAKHV010000018.1:0-96715 GCF_036906775.1 Micromonospora sp. CPCC 205561
ACGCCCCACGCCCCACGCCCCACGCCCCACGCCCCACGCCCCACGCCCCACGCCCCAGCGATCATGCACTTCACGCCCGTCCGGTGTCCGCTCGGGAGGGATATGCCCGGGCCGAAAGTGCAAGATCGGCGCGGAGGACGAGGGGCGCGGAGGACGAGGGGCGCGGAGGACGAGGGGCGCGGAGGACGAGGGGCGCGGAGGACGAGGGGCGCGGAGGACGAGGGGCGCGGAGGACGAGGGGCGCGGAGGACGAGGGGCGCGGGGGACGAGGACGAGGGGCGCGGGGGGCGCGGGGCGGGGCGGGTGGGGGTTACAGCGCTATGCGGACGGCAGCCGTCAGGACGAGCTGGCCGAGGGAGACGGGGACCAGGACGAGCCAGCAGAGGCGCTGGAGCTGGTCCTCGCGCAGCCGGGGGTAGGACACCCGGAGCCAGATGATCACGAACGAGACGGCGAAGACCTTCAGCAGGGTCCACAGCCAGCCGAGCTGCGCGTCGGCGAACGGGCCCTGCCAGCCGCCGAGGAAGAGCACGGTGGTGAGCGCGGCGATGACCACGATCCCGACGTACTCGGCGAGCAAAAAGAAGGCGAACCGCAGGCCCGTGTACTCGGTCATGTAGCCGAAGACCAGCTCCGAGTCGGCGACCGGCATGTCGAACGGCGGGCGGCGGATCTCAGCGAGCCCGGCGAGGAAGAAGACGACCATGGCCGGGGCCTGCCAGAGCAGCCACCACGGCTGCCACGCCTCGACGATGCCGGAGAGGCTGAGCGTGCCGGCCGCCATCGCCACCGACGCGGCGGCCAGCACCAGCGGCAGCTCGTAGCCGAGCAGCTGGGCCGCCCCGCGCAGCCCGCCGAGCAGGCTGTACTTGTTCGCCGACGCCCACGCCGACATCAGCACCGCCAGTACGCCCACGCCCACGACGGCCAGCACGAAGAAGAGGCCGATGCCCAGCGGCTGCCCGACCAGGTCGTCCGGGCCGAGCGGGATCACGAGCAGCACCAGCAGGTAGGGCACCAGGGCGACGGCAGGCGCGAGCCGGAAGACCGCCCGGTCGGCCTCCCGGGGCGTGACGTCCTCCTTCTGCACGAACTTGATTCCGTCGGCGACCAGTTGGGCCCAGCCGTGGAAGCCGCCGGCGTACATCGGACCGAGCCGGCCCTGCATGTGCGCCATCACCTTGTGCTCGGCCTGACCGACCAGCAGCGGCAGGACGAGGAAGGCGGCCAGCACCCCGCCCACCCGGATCACCAGCTCCAACCACAGCGGCATCAGGGCGTACCTCCGTCGTCGCCGGATCGTTCCGTCGCGGCCGGTCCCGCCGGAGCCGGCCGGTCCGCCGGTGGACCGGAGCGGGCGACCCCGCCGCCGGGCGCGCCGGGCGGCGAACCGGTGCCGGCGGTGGTGGCCGTCGGGGCGGACGCCGGACCGTCGCCTCCCGGGGCGGACGAAGGGCCGTCGGACGGCACCGCGGACGGCGGATCGTCGGGGGCGGGGCGGGCGGTACGGGCCGGGCGGGTCCCCGGGGCCGGGCGGGCGGGCCGCTCCCGGGCCGGACGGGCCGGGGTGCCGCCGCGCGGGCCCTCACCGACCCCGCCCGCGCCGGCCGGAGTCGGCGTCGTCCCCCACTCCCCCGGCGCGGGCACGCCCGGCGGGCGGATCGGCCGGCGCCCGCCGCCGGCCTCGGACTCGCCCGGTTCCTTGGCGCCCGGCCAGGGCTTCGCCACCCGGGAGGCGAGCACGAACTCCTTGCGCAGCGGGTGGCCCTCGAACTCCGGCGGCAGCAGCAGCGGCGCCAGTCCCTCGTGGCCGGGGAAGTCGATGCCGAACATCTCGTGCGTCTCGCGCTCGTGCCAGGCGGCACCCGGGTAGACGTCGACCACCGAGGCGACCGCCGGGGCCTCGCGGGGCACCCGGGTGCGCAGCAGGAGGCCGTGCCGGCGGGTGGTGGACCAGAGGTGCGCCACCACGTCGAAGCCACCGGCCAGCTCGTCGACGGCGGAGAGCCAGTCGAAGTAGTCGCAGGCCAGCTCGGCGTCGTCGCGGGCCGCGCGGAGCGCCTCCGGCCAGTTCGCCGCCGGTACGTCGACGGTGGCGCGGGCGTACGCCTGACCGCCGGAGACCGACGGGGTCACCTCGGCGGGCGCGAGCAGCGCGACGACCCGCTGGCCGACCTCTTCCGGAGTCATGCCGCTGATCCTAGGGCCTGCCCCGCGGCCCCCGCCGGAGCGAGCGGTGCCCCCGGACCCGCCCGGTCGGCCGGCGGCGCCGGCGGGGCGGCCCCGATCCGGGGCGATCTGGTCGCTTCGCCCGGCGGCCGGCCGGTCGGCGGGGAAGGATGAGGCCGTGCGCGCTGTGACTGTCAACCCGGGTGTCGCCGATTCCCTGCGGCTGGTCGAGGACCATCCGGAGCCGCCGCCCGAGGAGGGCGCGATCCTGGTCGAGGCGCTGGCGGTGGGGATCTGCGGCACCGACCACGAGATCATCGCAGGCGAGTACGGCGAGGCGCCGCCCGGCGCGGACCGGCTGGTGCTCGGGCACGAGTCGCTGGGCCGGGTGCTGGAGGACCCGTCGGGCACCCTGCGGCCCGGCGACCTGGTGGCGGGGGTCGTCCGGCACCCCGACCCGGTCCCCTGCCCGAACTGCGCGGTCGGCGAGTGGGACATGTGCCGCAACGGCCGCTTCACCGAGCACGGCATCAAGGCCCTGCCCGGCTTCGCCCGGGACCGCTGGCGGCTGCAACCCCGCTTCGCCGTCGGCCTGGACCGGGCCCTCGCCCCGGTCGGCATGCTGCTGGAGCCGACCAGCGTGGTGGCGAAGGCGTGGGAGCACATCGAGCGCATCGGCGCCCGGGCCGAGTGGCAGCCGCGGACCGTGCTGGTGACGGGGGCCGGGCCGATCGGCCTGCTGGCGGCGCTGCTGGCCACCCAGCGCGGGCTCGCCGTGCACGTGCTGGACCGCAACACGACGGGGCCCAAGCCGGAGTTGGTCCGGGCGCTCGGGGCGACATACCACACCGTGTCCGTCTGCGATCTGGACTTCGAGCCGGACGTGGTGCTGGAGTGCACCGGGGCGCCGGTCGTGGTCCTCGACGTCATGTACAAGGTCGCGCCGACCGGCATCGTCTGCCTGACCGGCGTCTCCAGCGGCGGGCGGACCATCGACCTCGACGCCGGGGCGCTCAACCGCGCCCTCGTGCTGGAGAACAACGTGGTGTTCGGCTCGGTGAACGCCAACCGCCGGCACTGGGAGCTCGCCGCCGCCGCGCTGGCCCGCGCCGACGCGTCGTGGCTCGCCGCGCTGATCACCCGCCGGGTGCCGGTGGAGGCGTACGCCGAGGCGTACACCCCCGGACCGAACGACATCAAGGTGGTGCTGGAGTTCGCCTCCTGACCCCGCTCAGAGGCCGGGCAGCCGGCCGTTGCGGAACAGGTCGACGAAGAGCTGGTGGTCCTGCCGGGCGCGGACGCCGTACGCGTGGGCGAAGTCGACCAGGTGGGCCACGAACCCCGCCTCGTCGGCGTCCACCGCCGCCACGATCGCCTCCTCGGTGGAGTAGTCGACCAGGTCGTGGCTGGACTCGTCGTCGGCCACCGAGTGCATCCGGGCGACCGCCCGGCCCAGGTCGGCCAGCACGCCGGCCAGCTCCTCCGGCTCGTTCACGTCGGCCCAGTCCAGGTCGGCCGCGTACGGGGAGACCTCGGCGACGAGCTGGCCGGCCCCGTCCAGTTCGGTGAAGCCCAGCCACGGGTCCGCGTGCGCCTGGAGTGCGCGCTGGGACTCGGCGGTGCGGTGCCCCTGGTGCTGGAAGTAGCCCGCCACCGAGTCGTCCCGGATGTGCCGGGCCACCGCCGGCACCTGGGCCTGCTTCATGTAGATGACGACGTCGTTCTCCAGCGCCTGGGTGTGCCCCTCCAGCAGCAGGTTGTACGATGGCAGCCCGGCCGAGCCGATGCCCACGCCCTTGCGCAGCACCACGTCCTTGATGTGCGTGGCCACCGGGCGGAGCTGGGCGGAGAAGGCCGGCAGCGTGCCCAGGTACTCCTCGAACGCGGCGCAGACCCGTGCCCGGGTCTCGTCGTCGACCTCGAACACGCCGTCGCCCAGCGAGAACCGCCGCTCGTAGTTGTCGACGGTGGTCTGCGTGGCGAGCAGGTCGACCCGGGTGTTGAGCCGCGCCTGCTGGAGCACCCGGCGCAGCACCCCGTCGGCGTTGTCGAGGGTGATCGAGCCGATGGCGTCGTCGCCGCCCGCCGCGATGGCCCGCAGCTCGGTCAGGTAGGACCCGGCGAATCCGGCGACCAGGTCGCTGATCGCCCGGTCGGAGAGCGCCTTGGCGTAGCCGAGCAGCGCCACGCTGGCCGCCAGGCGCTTGAGGTCCCAGCTGAACGGCCCGACGTACGCCTCGTCGAAGTCGTTGACGTTGAACACGAGCTGCCCGGAGGCGTTCATGTACGTGCCGAAGTTCTCCGCGTGCAGGTCGCCGTGGATCCACACCCGGCTGGTGCGCTCGTCGAGGAACCGGTCGTCGGCGAAGTCGCCGACCTGGTCGGCGTAGAAGAGCGAGGCGCTACCCCGGTAGAACGCGAACGGTGACGCGGCCATCTTGCGGAACTTGCGCCGGAAGGCGGCCGGGTCGAGTGCCATCGACGCGCCGAACTCCTCGGTGAGCACGTCGACGATGTGGGCGGAACGCTGGTCGGCGGAGTGGTTCATGGTGCGCAGGCTAGCCTCGACCGCCAACCCGGGGGCTCGTCCGAGCGGACCGTACCGCTCAGGGGGTGGGCGGGCGGACCGGCGGGGCGGTCAGCGACTCCGCCGAGCGCGGGGGCGCGCCGGTGGGCCTCCCGTCGGCCGGCGCGGCGTCGAGCGGCGCGGCGAGCGCGTCCGGGCGGGGCACCCCGCCGATCCCGGACTGCTCGGCGGCGATCTTCTCCTGGAGCCGCAGGATGCCGTGCAGCAGCGCCTCGGGCCGGGGCGGGCAGCCGGGCACGTAGACGTCGACGGGGATGAGCTGGTCGACGCCCTTGGTCACCGAGTAGGAGTCCCAGTAGGGGCCGCCGCAGTTGGAGCAGGCGCCGAACGAGATGACGTACTTCGGCTCGGGCATCTGGTCGTAGAGCCGCTTGATGGCCGGCGCCATCTTGTCGGTGACCGTCCCGGAGACCACCATCAGGTCGGCCTGCCGGGGACCGTGCGCGAACGGGATCACGCCGAGGCGCATGAAGTCGTGCCGGCCCATGCTGGTGGCGATGAACTCGATCGCGCAGCAGGCCAGGCCGAAGTTGAAGACCCAGAGCGAGTAGCGGCGGCCCCAGTTCAGCACGAACCGGATCGGCTCGCCGAGCACTCCCGGCACCTGCACGACCGCCCCCTTCCCGAGCCCGGCCACCAGTCAACCACAGCCACCGGCGGGGACGTCCGGTCGCTCCGCGCGGGCAGGCGGTGACACCGTCGCCCTCGGCGTCGCCGCCGAAGGTGGCTGACGACCAACCGGACCTCGACAACAACAGCGCCACGGTCAGCTGGCGGTGACCGGGATCCCGGTGCGGCGCGCCCGACGCCGCACCGGGTCTCAGTACGTCGGGCGTTGCAGCAGGCCGACGAACTCCACCAGCAGTCGTTCCCGCAGCGCGGGGGGCGCGGCGTCGAGCAGCGCGTTCACCGGCGCCATCCGCCCCGGCAGCGGCCCGCCCGGCGCCGTGCCGTCCGACCGGCCGGGGGCGGCGGCGTCCGGGTCGGGGGCGGTGGCCCCGGCCGGGCCGCCCAGGCCCAGCCCGGCGGCCAGCCCCGCGACCAGCTCGGGGGTGAGCGCGTCGGCGGTCAGTGTGGAAGCGAGGGCGAGCAGCTCGGCGGGGAGCCCGACCGGCCCGGCCGCCCGCGCGGCGGCCACCGCGTCGGCCAGGTCCGGGCCGAACTCCGCCACCCGGGGCGCCACCGCGGCGGTCACCGTCAGGTGCACGCTCGGCGGCAGGTCGGCGTACGACAGCTGGGGCTGGGTGTGCCAGCCCCGGGCGGCCAGCTCGTCGACCAGGACGAAGAGGTCGAGCCCCGCATCGGTGGCGGTGAAGCAGACCACGGTCGACTCCGGCTCGGCCATCAGCCGCAGGCCGTCGACCGCCCGCACGGCGTCGGCCAGACCGGCGACGGCGTCCCGCGTCGTCGCCGCGAGCCGCAGGTAGCCGTCGTCGCCGAGGTGCCGGACGGTGGCGTACGCGGCGGCGATCGGGCCGCCGGAGCGGGTGGAGGCGATGACGGGGTTGACCATCGTGTAGCCGGGCCAGTCGGCGTACGCGAAGTACTGCGGGGCGCGCAGCGCCGCGTCGCGGTGCAGCAGCACCGACACGCCCTTCGGGGCGTACGCGTACTTGTGCAGGTCCACCGAGATCGAGGTGACCCCCGCGACGGCGAAGTCGAACGGCGGCACGTCCGCCCCGAGCCGGCGCAGGTACGGCAGGGTCCAGCCGCCGAAGCAGGCGTCCACGTGGCAGCGCACCCCGGCCGCGGCGGCCGCCCCGGCGATCTCGGCGACCGGGTCGACGACGCCGTGCGCGTACGAGGGGGCGGAGCAGGCCACCAGCACCGTCTCCGGACCGATGGCGGCGGCCACGTCGGCGGCGGCCGGTCGCAGCGTCCGCGCCGACACGGGCACGAGGTCCACCGCCACCCGCAGGTAGTGCGCCGCCTTGGCGAACGCGGCGTGCGCGCTGGCCGGGACCACGATCCGGGGCGCCGCGATCTCCGGGTGGGCGTCCCGGGCGGCCTTCACGGCCAGGATCAGCGACTCGGTGCCGCCGCTGGTGACGCTGCCGACGACGTCCGGGGCGGCGCTGCCGGGCCCGCCGCCGAGCAGCCGGGCCGCCGCGCCGACCAGCGCGTTCTCCATCGCCAGCAGCGACGGGAAGGCGGTCGGGTCGAGCCCGTTGACGTGTGCGCTGCCGGCGTGCGCGGCGGCGGCCAGCTCGTCCAGCCCCGGCACCGCCGGGTCGTAGACGTACGCGAACAGCCGCCCCCCGTGGGTGGGCCGGTCGGCGGCCCGCAGGGCCCGCACCTCGGCCAGTACCCGCTCGGCAGGCAACCCGTTCCCGGGCAGCGCCCGCCGGCCGGTTTCCTCGTCGATCATGGAGTCGTGGTGCCCTTTCCGTGGAGGTTCAGCGGCTCTCGTTCCCCAGCACAACCGGTCGGGGGGCGGTGCGGGACGCGGCCTCGGCCAGCCGGGCCGGGGTGAGGTCGTAGGGACGCAGCAGGAGGACCGCCAGGCCGACGAGGAGGGCGGGCAGGACGGTGAAGCCGAGCAGGATGCCGAGCCGGGCGGTGTCGGACTGGGCCGCCGCCGTGCCGGTGTCGGAGGAGACGTAGCCGGTGAGCTGGAGCACCAGGCCGAAGATGCCCGGCCCGAGGGCCAGCCCGAAGGTCTCGCCGGCCGTCCAGAGCCCGGTGAAGACGCCGGCCTGCCGCCGCCCGGTGCGCGCCGTGTCGTACGCGATGCAGTCCGGGAGCATGGCGAGGGCGAAGACCTGCTGCCCGGCGTACCCGACGCCGATGAGCGCGACCAGGGGGTAGGTCGCGAGCGCGGGCAGCACCGGGGCGGCGACCAGGGCCAGCGCACCCGCCGCGAAGATCAGCGACGCGGCGACCAGGGCGGCCAGCTTGCCGACCCGCGCCCCGACCCGGGTCCAGAGCGGCATCACCAGCAGCGCCGGCCCGACGAAGCAGGCGAACAGCACGGTCGCCCCGCCCTCGGGGTCGCGCAGGATCTGGTCGGCGAAGTAGTTGACCCCGGCGAGGACGGTGGCCACCCCGGCGGACTGCACGACGAAGCAGAGCAGCAGCGCCCGGAACGGGCGGTTCCGGGCGGCGACGGCGAGCTGGGCGCGCAGCGTCGGCTCGCTCTCCCCCACCGCGCCGCCGGGCGCGGCGCGGGTCCCGAGGAACGCGCCGACCGCGCCGAGCACGATCAGTCCGGCGACGAAGAGCCCCATCCAGCGGTGCCCCGCGACGCCTCCGCCGCCGGCGTCGCGCACCAGTGGGGCCACCGCGCCGGAGACCAGGATGGCCAGCGCCAGCACCGCGATCCGCCAGGTCATCAGCCGGGTACGTTCGGCGTAGTCGCCGGTCAGCTCCGCCGGCATCGCCACGTACGGCACCTGGAAGAAGGCGAACGCGGTGGCGGCGGCGAGGAAGGCGACCGCCACGTACGCCCCGGCGGCCGCGCCGGCGCCGAAGGGCGCGGCGAAGATGGCGGCGAAGAACGCGGCCAGCGCGAGCCCGGCTCCGAGCAGGTACGGCCGGCGGGCGCCCCAGCGCGACCGGGTGCGGTCCGAGATCCGGCCGGCGACCGGGTTGACCAGCACGTCCCACGCCTTCGGCAGGAGCACCAGCAGGGCGGCCGCGCCCGCCGCGACGCCCAGCGTGTCGGTGAGGTAGGGCAGCAGGAGCAGGCCGGGCACGGTGCCGAACGCGCCGGTGGCCAGCGACCCCAGCGCGTAACCGGCGTGCACCCGCCGCGGCAGCACGCCAGCGACCGGACCAGCTCCACCCGACGGCGCGTCCATGAGCCCGAATGTTACTCACGTTATGGTCCGCGTCACATCCCCTCCCCCGGCGACCAGCTCGCCGCCATGTCCACCCCGGTGCCGCGCAGCGGCGTCCCCTCGGCGCGCAGCCGGGCCCGTGCCTCCCGCTCGTGGCCGGGCGGCAGGCGGCCGGCCGCGTTCACCACCCGGTGCCAGGGCACCCCGCCGCCGTGCCGGGCCATGATCGAGCCGACCAGCCGGGCGGACGCCCGGCCCGAGCGCTCCGCCAGCGCGTCGGCGACCGCCCCGTACGACATCACCCGGCCGGGCGGGATCCGCTCGACCAGTTCCAGCACCGCCTCGACGTACTCGTCAGGTCTCACGACCGGCCACGATATGAGAACGCGCCGAGGCGTGCGGGGAGCGACCGCGCAGAATGGGCGGGTGCGCGAGACAGTCACGACGGCCCGGCGGGTCGTCGTCAAGATCGGATCCTCCTCGCTGACCACCGCCGGCGGCGGGCTGGACGACGAGCGGGTCGACGCGCTCGTCGGCACGCTGGGCTCGCTCGCCGCGCAGGGCCGCGAGGTGGTGCTGGTCAGCTCCGGCGCGATCGCCGCCGGCCTCGCCCCACTGGGGCTGCCCCGGCGCCCCCGCGATTTGGCCACCCAGCAGGCCGCCGCCAGCGTCGGCCAGGGCCTGCTGATCGGCCGGTACGCCGCCGCCTTCGCCCGGCACGGGCTGACCGTCGGGCAGGTCCTGCTCACCGTCGACGACGTGACCCGGCGGGCGCACTACCGCAACGCGTACCGCACCCTGCGCAAGCTGCTCGACCTGCGGGCGGTGCCGATCGTCAACGAGAACGACACGGTCGCCACCGAGGAGATCCGGTTCGGCGACAACGACCGGCTGGCCGCCCTCGTCGCCGCCCTGGTCCACGCCGACCTGCTGGTGCTCCTCTCCGACGTGGACGCCCTCTGGACCGGCGACCCCGCCCGGCCGGGCTCCTGCCGGATCAGCGAGGTGCACGACGAGCGGGACCTCACCGGGGTCGAGATCGGCGGCGCCGGTCGGGCCGGGGTCGGCACGGGCGGCATGGTGACCAAGGTGGAGGCGGCCCGGATCGCCACCGGCTTCGGCATCCCGGTGGTGCTCACCGCCGCGCCGCTGGCCGCCGCGGCGGTGGCCGGCGAGCCGGTCGGCACCCTGTTCCACCCGAGCCGCCGGCGGCCGACCGCCCGGCTCTTCTGGCTGGCCCACGCCACGTCGCCCCGGGGACGGCTGCACCTCGACCCGGGCGCGGTCGCGGCGGTGGTGGACCGGCGCAAGTCGCTGCTGCCCGCCGGCATCACGGCCGTGGACGGCGCGTTCACCGCCGGCGACCCGGTCGACCTGGTCGACGCCGGGGGCGCGCCGGTCGCCCGAGGGCTGGTCAACTACGACGCGGTCGAGCTGCCCGGGCTGCTCGGCCGCTCCACCACGGAACTCGCCGCGGCGCTCGGCCCGGCGTACGAACGCGAGGTCGTCCACCGCGACGACCTGGTACTGCTGTGAGGAGTGCGGCGATGAGCGTGAACGAGCAGGCCCGGCGGGCGCGTACGGCGGCGGAGGCGTTGGCCGTGGCCACGCGTACCGCCAAGGACGCGGCACTGGTGGCGATGGCCGACGCGCTGGTGGCGCGTACGCCCGAGATCCTGGCCGCGAACGCGACGGACCTGGCGGCCGGGCGCGACGCCGGGCTGAGCGCGGCCGTGCTGGACCGGCTGGCCCTCGACGCGGGGCGGGTGGCCGGCATCGCCGACGCGCTGCGGCAGATGGCCGCGCTGCCGGACCCGGTGGGCGAGGTGGTCCGGGGTTCGACCCTGCCCAACGGGCTGGAGCTGCGCCAGATCCGGGTGCCGTTCGGCGTGGTGGGCATCATCTACGAGGCCCGGCCCAACGTGACGGTCGACGCCGCCGGCATCTGTCTGAAGTCCGGCAACGCGGCGCTGCTGCGCGGCTCGTCGTCGGCGGCCCACTCCAACGCCGCCCTGGTCGCCGTGCTGCGCGACGCGGTGGCCGGCGCCGGCCTGCCGGCGGACGCGGTGCAGCTGCTCGACGCCACCAGCCGCGACTCGGTCAAGGAGCTGATGCGCGCCCGGGGCCTGGTCGACGTGCTGATCCCGCGCGGCGGCGCGTCGCTGATCCGCACGGTGGTGGAGGAGTCGACCGTGCCGGTGATCGAGACCGGCGTGGGCAACTGCCACGTCTACGTCGACGCGGCCGCCGACCTCGCCAAGGCCGTCGCGATCGCGCTGAACGCGAAGACCCAGCGACTCTCCACCTGCAACACCGCCGAGTCGCTGCTGGTGCACGCGGCGGTCGCGGACGCCTTCCTACCGGCGGTGCTGGCCGCCTTCGCCGAGGCGGGCGTGACCGTGCACGGCGACGAGCGGGTCGCCGCCCACGCCGACGCGGTGCTGCCGGCCACCGACGAGGACTTCGCCACCGAGTACCTCTCCGCCGACATCTCGGTCGCCGTCGTCGACTCGCTCGACGCGGCGGTCGCGCACATCCGGCGGTACGGCACCGGGCACACCGAGGCGATCGTCACCGACTCGGCCACCGCGGCCCGGGAGTTCGTGGCCCGGGTGGACGCCGCGGCGGTGATGGTCAACGCCTCGACCCGCTTCACCGACGGCGGCGAGTTCGGCTTCGGTGCCGAGATCGGCATCTCCACCCAGAAGCTGCACGCGCGCGGGCCGATGGGCCTGCCCGAGCTGACCTCCACCAAGTACGTGGTGACCGGGGACGGTCACCTGCGGGGCTGAGCGCCGCCGGCGGCGGCGTCCGGCAGGAGCCGTCCCGCCTGTGCCCCGCCCGCGGGGACGCCGGTCCGTTGCGGGTGACCGTTAGGCTGGTGCGGGTTCGGCGCGGCTTGTCCTGGGGAGGCGGCATGCTGGGCGAGAGTGCCCTGGAGCAGCAACTGGCGCAGGCGCGGGCCGCGCTGCGCGAGGTGGGCGGCACCGCCGCGCCCCGGGAGCGCATCGAGTCGGTGGCCGAGGCCGCCGACGGCCGGATCCGGGTCACCCTCGGCACCGACGGCCGGGTCAGCGCCGTCGACCTCGACCCGCGGGTGCTCCGGGAGGGCTCGGAATACCTCGCCGCCGAGCTTCGGCAGGCGGTCAACGCGGCGCTCGACGGCCAGGACGACGGGACCGGCGCCGCCGAGCCGATGCCCGACCTCGCCGCGATGACCGCCACCATCGAACGCCTCCAGGACCAGGGCCTGCGGCAGATGCGGGAGATCAGCCAGGCCGTCAGCGAGACGATGCGGAAGCTGCACGGGAGCTGAGCGTGGAGAGCCTCGACGTCGACCTCGACGCGCTGGGTCGCGGCGCGGACGAACTCGAACAGGCCAAGGAGTCCGTCCGCCAGGTCTTCGAGGGCTTCCAGGCGGCGGTCGGCGGCTACGCCGCGGCCTTCGGCGGCGACGACATCGGCTCGCTGCTGGGCGTCGCCCACCAGGCGTGCGTGGACGCGCTCGCCGAGTGCCTCGGCACCAACATCACCGAGCTGGAGAGCTATGTCGACGGGCTGCGCGAGATGGCCGACGGTTACCGCGCCGCCGAGGAGAACGCCGCCGCCTCCTTCCGCTCGATCCTCGGCTCGCTGGGCGCCTGAGCCGCTCCGACCACGAAAGGAGCCACGGTGGGCCTGACACTCCCGGGTGAGCTCGCCGCCCTGCTCTCGATGCTCGGCTACGAGTGGCCGCAGTCCGACGAGACGGCGATCTTCCAGCTCGCCGGGGAGTGGACCGGCATGGCCGGCCAGATCTCCGGATCGGTCGCGCAGCTGGAGTCGGCGGCGCGCACGGTGCTCGACAACAACCGGGGCGCGAGCTTCACCGCCTTCGCCGGCGAGTGGAACGACGGCGAGTCGGCCGCGCGCAACATCGCCGACGTCGCCCGCCCGGCCACCGTCATCGGCGTCGGGTTGATGGTCGCGGCGGGCGTGGTGCTGGCCCTGAAGATCCAGGTGATCATCCAGCTGGCGCTGTTGGCGATCCAGATCGCGCAGGCCATCGTGACGGCGACGGTCACGTTCGGGGCGTCCCTCCTCCAGATCCCGATCTTCAAGATGATCACCGGCCTCATCATCGACCAGCTCATCGGCATGGCGGTGGAGACGGTGCTCAATGGCTAGGAAGCGCACCAACCCGCCCCGGCAGACCCAGGCCAGGGGCGCTCGCGTCGTCTCGGCCTACCTGGAGAACGCCGACGTCTTCCGTACGGCCAAGTCCGCCGGCACGAAGCCGAAGGGCCCGGCGGTGCTGGTGCTGAAGAACCGGCCGGACTTCGACCGGCGCGACTTCGACCGCAAGGCCAGGGACCTGCGACGGCTCGGGCAGGAGGGCCGGCTGAAGAAGGCGGCGTCGGACCGGGACAGCAACAAGGTCTACGACCCCGCGACCGGCAGGCGGCGCACCCGCACCAACGTCTACCGGGACCGGATGATCCGCAACCTGACCAAGGACGGTCGCCTCACCCAGGACATGGGCACCCCCGCGACGAACAAGTACCTGGCCAACAAGAACGTGGTGGAGCGCCTCTACGCCGGCAAGGGGCCGATCACGGGCCGGGGCCAGGGCTACGACCCCGACCACATCCAGGAGCTGCAACTGGACGGAACGGACACGTACGATAACCTCAGACCGATGGACGCGTGGACGAATCGCCAGCTCGGCAGCGACATCTCGGTCGCGCTGCGGGACGTTCCCGAGGGCACCCCGGTCATCGTCAGGGTGATCCCGTGACCGGCCCGCCGGACCCGGCGCGACTGGACCGGATCCGGGAGAAGCTCGCGCTGCTGCGAAGCCTGGAGGCCGAACGCGGCTTCGGCGTCGTCGTCGGCGAGCCGACCCCGCTGGAGCCGCTCCCCGACCTGCCCGGGGTGGCCGAGGTCTACGGCCTCTTCGGCCGGCTGGCGGGCGACAACTTCCGCTTCGCCCCGCCGGAGGCGATCCTCAGCCCGGCGGCCTGGGCGGCCCGCACCGTCGACGAGGACGACCCGATGGGCAGCCCGCTGGCCGTCGGCCACGAGGTGCACAGCATCCCGCCCCGGCTGCACGGCGAGATCGGGGCCGGCGCGCCGATCTACCTCGACACCGAGGATCTCGACGTCTACTGGATGGAGCCGGACGACTACGTCTTCCAGTACGAGCACCCCGACGAGGACGTGGAGTTCACGGTCGTCGCGCCCGACGTGGCCACGTTCTTCGACGAGCACGTCCTCGGCCCCGGCTACCCGGAGCTGGTCGCCCTCGTCCTCGGTCCCGGCGTCCGCGACCAGCGGCTCCGCTCGGGCCGGCACGCCGGCGAGTACGCCGACAACTGGCGGCGCCTGCTGGTCGCCGCCGACCTGGCGTCCTGACGCCACCCGCCCGCGCCGCACCGACGCCACCCGCCTCCGGCGCCCGCCCGCACCCCAGACGCGAAGGACCACCGATGGCCGCTGACCCCCGGTTCCGCTCACTGTGGAGCGAGGACGAGCTCATCCCGTACCCGCGCGAGGCCTGGCTGGAGGGGGGATTCGCCCCCGACATGCTGCCGGACGGCGACGAGATCCCGCTGGACGTGGCGGTCGTCTACACCGCCTTCCTCGAAGGTGACATCGAGCTGTTCGACACGATCCAGTTGAGCACCGAGGACGGGTCGCTGGACATCCGGCTGATCGTGGTCGGCACGGTCGCCGACAACCCCGACCTGCTCTACGTGCTCGACCCGAGGACCGGCGAGATCCTCCAGTACGACCTGGAGCAGCAGGACGTCCAGGCCGTCAACAGCACCTTCCGCGCCTTCGTCGAGTTCCTCTTCCAGTTCGCCCTCTTCGTGGAGGCCGACGAGGGCAAGCCGGGCCGGGCCGAACGGGCGGAGACGCTGCGTACCGTCCTGGAGAGCATCGACCGCCCGGCCTTCGCGCCGGACGCCTGGTGGCCCCTGGTGATCAGCCAGCTCAGGTGAGCCCGCGGCCGACGGGCCCGGGCGAGGCCGGCCGCTTCGGGCGGGGGCGGGGGCGGGGGCGGGCGGAGCCTCAGCGCCAGGCGCGGATCACGCTCAGCGTCGTGTGCACGTCGAACTGGTGCCCGTCGTCGCTCTCCCACCCGCCGTCGCTGCGCTGGGTCTCGGTCAGCCGTCGACGCGCCCGGGTCAGGATCCAGTCCTGCCCGTCGATGCCGACGCGGCGCAGCGTCGCGGCCAGCCAGGCCACGTCGCCCGGGGACAGCTCCGGCATCCGCTCGGCGAGGATCACCTGCATCCGGGCCGCCTCGTGGAACATCTCCTGCCGGTGCAGCACCGCCGCGGCGAGCCAGCCGGCGGGCAGGAAGGACGGCCAGCCGCCGTCCGGGCCCAGCCGGGCGGCCAGCGACCGCGCGGCGGCGTGCACGACACGCGCGTACGCCCCGCCGACCCGGTGGTCGAGCGGCCCGGCGGCCCGGGCGTCCAGGCCCGCGACGGTCAGCCAGAACCCGGCGTTGGCGGTCAGGTAGAACCCCGCCTCGGGGTCGCCCGGCCGGGCCCACTCGGGGGCGACGCCGGCCAGCGCCGGGTCCTCCTCCCAGCCGCCGTGCGGCAACTGCCGGGCAGCCAGCCAGTCCAGGGCCCGGCGGGCGGCCGGACGCCCGATCGCGCCCAGGTCGTCCAGCTCGGACAGGCGGAAGCAGGTGGCGTCCACCGAGGCGATCTCGGCGCCGAGCGTCGCCGGCCAGCCGCCGCCGGGCGTCTGGCCGACCTCCGCGTCGTCGAGCAGCTCGGGCGGGGGCGGGGCACCGGTGCGCAACCGGGACAGCCGGGCGCGGTCCACCGCGTCCCCGTGCGCCACGATGAACCCCACCGCGGCATCGATGTCGACCACGGCGGCAACGCTACCTGCGCGAACGCGATTCCGCCTCCGGGAATCGGCCGGGGTCGCGGGGTCGGTACGGCCCGCCGCGACCTCGCCGACCGGTCAGTACGCGGGCAGCGACGGATCGACCTGCTTGATCCAGGAGAGCACGCCGCCCTGCACGTGCACCGCGTCGCGGAACCCGGCCGCCTTGATGGCGGCGAGCGCCTCCGCGGAGCGGACCCCGGACTTGCAGTGCAGCACGATCTGCCGGTCCTGCGGCAGCCTGGCGAGCGCGTCGCCCGAGATGATCTCGCCCTTGGGGATCAGCGTCGCGCCGGGGATGCGGACGATCTCGTACTCGGCCGGCTCGCGGACGTCGACGAGGAAGACGTCCTTCCCCGCGTCCTGCCACTCCTTGAGCTCCAGCGCG
Source organism: Micromonospora sp. CPCC 205561 (assembly GCF_036906775.1). Taxonomy (NCBI): domain Bacteria; kingdom Bacillati; phylum Actinomycetota; class Actinomycetes; order Micromonosporales; family Micromonosporaceae; genus Micromonospora; species Micromonospora sp. CPCC 205561. The sequence goes on from NZ_JBAKHV010000018.1 coordinate 15,815, forward strand.
GTGATGGTCGCGTCGACCACCGCCTCCTGTGCCTCCACCGACACAGCGCCGCAGAAGTCCTCGTAGTCCTCCAGCAGGTCGGTGACCGTGGGGTTCTCGCCGCAGAGCGCGCAGTTCGGGTCCTTGCGGACCTTGATCTTGCGGTACTCCATCTCCAGGGCGTCGTAGACCATCAGCCGGCCGACCAGCGGCTCGCCGATGCCGGCGAGCAGCTTGATCGCCTCGTTGACCTGGATGGATCCGATCGACGCGCAGAGCACGCCGAGCACACCACCCTCGGCGCACGAGGGGACCATGCCGGGCGGCGGGGGCTCCGGGTAGAGGCAGCGGTAGCAGGGGCCGTGCTCGGCCCAGAACACCGACGCCTGGCCGTCGAAGCGGTAGATCGACCCCCAGACGTACGGCTTGCCGAGCAGCACGGCCGCGTCGTTGACCATGTAGCGGGTGGCGAAGTTGTCGGTGCCGTCGACGATCAGGTCGTAGCGGGAGAAGATGTCGCGGACGTTCTCCCGGTCCAGCGCGGTGTTGTGGATCTCCACGGTCACCAGCGGGTTGATCTCGCGGATCGAGGCCGCGGCGGACTCGGCCTTCGAGCGGCCCACGTCGGAGACGCCGTGGATGATCTGCCGCTGGAGGTTGGACTCGTCCACGGTGTCGAAGTCGATGATGCCCAGGGTGCCGACCCCGGCGGCGGCCAGGTACATCAGGGCCGGCGAGCCGAGACCGCCGGCGCCGACACAGAGCACCCGGGCGTTCTTCAGCCGCTTCTGCCCCTCGACCCCCACGTCCGGGATGATCAGGTGACGGGAGTAGCGGCGGATCTCGTCTACGGTCAGCTCGGCGGCGGGCTCGACGAGCGGGGGCAACGACACGGTGGACTCCCCGGGATCGGCTGGAGGCGAACCGGGCCATTGTCGCTCGCATCCGTGCCGATCGGCCATGAGGAGTGACACGCCGCCCGCACTGCGGGACCGGGAATAACTCAGATGCCGCGGACGACCTCGCCGTCGTACCGGGAGCCGTCGACGTACGGCCAGGCGTTGGCGGCGCACCCGTCGAGCCCGTACGTCTGCTGCTGCATCACCGGCGCCGGTTCGCCGGGGCCAGGGCAGGCCTGGTGCACCTCGCCCAGCTCGTGCCCCACCTCGTGGTTGACCAGGTAGGCGCGGTAGACCTCCAGCGGCGCCCCGTAGTCCGGGACCGCCTCCAGCCAGCGCGCCAGGTTGACGACCACCCGGCCGGGGAGCCGGCAGGAGGTGTAACCGTCGGTGCTCAGCCCGCCCTCGGCGCACATCCGCTCGGAGGTGTCCGGGGTGGCCAGATAGACGGTGAAGTCGGCGTCGGCCGCCTCCGCCACCCGCTGCACCCGCAGCCACTCCGAGGCGATCCAGCTACGCGGGTCGGCCAGCACGCCGTCGACGGCGGCGGCGAAGGCGGCGGCGTCCTGGCCCGCGTCCTGCTCGACGGCCACCCGGTAGCGCAGCAGCGGGCCGTCCGTGCCCCGCACCGGGGAGTCGCCGGGCGCGGTGGTGAAGCTGCCCGCCCCCACCCGGGGGTAGGCGGAGGGCCGCTCCGGCCCGTCCGGCGCCGCCACGTACGAGGCGCGGCCCCGGTCGTCCGCCGTCGGGGCGGTCGCCGGGACGCCGGCCCGGGACAGCGCCACGGCGGTGGTCCCCGCGAGCAGCAGCAGCACGCCGAGCCGCACCGCCCGCCGGTCCGGGAGCGGGACCCGTCGCCAGCGGACCCGTGCCGGCCACCGCCCCCGGGGCGACTCGGGGGGCGGGGCGTACGACGAGGCACCGGGCGGGTCGCACGGGGACGACGACGTCATGGACAGAGCATCCCACGCCAATCGGGCACAAGGCGCAATTAACGTGATTCCCGCTCACGTCGGAGGTGGCCCTCCCGCGGATTCCTCGCCCGCCGCGCCCGACGCCCCGGTCCCGCCGCTCAGAGCCGGGGGCCCGCATAGCGGCGGCCGTCGCGGTACGGCCAGGGGTTCGCCACACAGCCGTTGAGGAAGAGCGTCTGCTGCATCATCACCGGCGCCGCCCGCCCCCTGCCGGGGCAGCGCTCGTGCCGGTGCCCCAGCTGGTGGCCGACCTCGTGGTTCACCACGTACGTCCGGTAGACCGAGAGCGGCACCTTCGCGCCGACATAGTGCGGCACCGAGAGCCGCCAGCGGTCCAGGTTGATGATCACCTTGCCCGGCGCGCGGCACGACGTGTACGGCCGGCCGCCCACCCGGATGTTCACCCCGCCGGCGGCACACATCCGGCCCGCCGTCGCGGCGGTGGCGAGGTAGACCGTGAAGTCGTGCCGGGAGCCGGCGGGCACCTGCTGCAACCGCAGCCCGCCGTCGACCCAGCTCCCCGGCCCGGCGAGCGCCCGCTCGACGGCCGCCGCGAACTCGCCCGGCTCCTCGCCGGAACCCGACTCCACGGCGACCCGGTAGCGGCGCAGCGTGCCGGCGTCACCCAGCACCGGGCCCGTCCGGTCGTCGTAGCCGAAGCGGCCCCGACCCGCCGAGGGCACGGGCCCGGGCAGCCGGAGCACGACCGACGGGGCCGTCGCGGCCGGTGGCGAGGCGAGCGGCGAGGCGCCCGCCTGGCCGAGCGCCGGCCCGGGGGCCAACTCCTCGGCGGTGAGCACCTCCGTCCCGACGCCGGCGCCGCGCCGGTCGGCGACCACCGCCACCGCCGCGCCCACCGCGAGGACGAGCGCCACCAGCTGAACGAGTCGCAGCCGGCGCGCCGGACGGCGGTGCCGAGCGCGGGTGAGGTCCGGTTCGCCGGCCGGCGCCGGGCTCCCGGCCCGGCCACGGCGACGGCGCTCGGCGGGGGCCGCGGCACGGCGGGCCGGGACGGAACGGCGGGCGGAGGACATCCCGCTCAGCCTGCCATGTCGGACCGCCGAGCGGTGTCCTCCGTTTCGGTGAGCAGGCCCAGCACGGCCCGGGCGACCAGGCGCGGCACCTCCAGCTGCGCCACGTGGCCGACCCCGTCGAGCATCAGCAGCCGGCTGTCCGGGATGACGCGGGCCGTCTGCGGCGCCACCCGGACGTCCACCAACCGGTCGGCCCGCCCGCCGACGACCAGCGTCGGCGCCCGGACCGCCGCGGCGAGCCGCCACAACGACCCCGAACCGGGCAGGTAGGAGCGGAGGAAGCTGGAGACCAGCCCACGGAACGTCCGGACGTACGCGGCGGCGTAGTGCGCGGCCTCGTGCCGGACCCGGATCTCCTCCAACGCCTCCTGCCGCCGCTGGTCGCAGATCCGGGTCAGGTCGGCGACGCACGCCTCCATCACCTGCTGGGCCATCACCTCGGGCGCGACCTGGGCCAGCCGCCAGGCGGCCAGGCGCTCGCCCCGGGGGATCGCCAGCAGCGGCAGCATCCGGCCCTGCAACGAGCGCCGGAAATCCAGGAACGGCAGCGCCGGTGAGATCAGCGTCAGGGTCCGTACCAGGTCCGGCCGCAGCCCCGCCACCTGCACCGAGATCGCGCCGCCCAGGGAGTTGCCGAACAGGTGCACCGGCCCCCGGTCGGAGTGCTCGATCCAGCGGATCACCCGCTCGGCGAAGGCCGGCACCGTGTAGCGGCGACCCGGCTCGCTGCGGCCGAACCCGGGCAGGTCGATGGCCTGCCCGTCGAGGCGGTCGGCGAGCAGCCCCGCCAGGTCGGTCCAGTTCTGCGACGAGCCGCCGAGGCCGTGCACGTAGAGCGCCGGCTCCGCGCCCGGTGCCGTGGCCGGCGTTTCCCGGACGTAGGTCGTCGTACCGTCGAGCCGCACCTCCCGGCCCGGCCAGGGCGGCGGGACGGAGGGCTCGGGGAGGAGATGGTCCGGCCGAAGGGTGGCGCGCTTCATGACTCCAGTCTGCCCGGAGCCGCGCGTCGGCGCCCCACCCCGGCCGGGCGGCCGGCGACCCTGCCGGCATCAGGCCAGCAGCGCCTCGATCCGGCGGTTGACCGCGGCCAGGGTGGCCCGGACGACAGCCTGCCGGGGATCGCCGGCGACAAGCGCGGAGCCGACGAGCTGCTCCACCCATCCGTCGCAGACCAGCAGCACCACGACCGTGGCCACGTCGCAGTTGCCGAACGGCACCACCGCGGCGTGCTCCACGAAGCACCGTCCCCGGTCGGGGCCGGGTTCGCCGCCGCGCAGCAGCTCGTCCACGGCCGCCGCGGCGGCCACCGCGCAGAGCCGCAGCACGTACCCGTCGACGGCCGGCCCGGTCGAGTAGCCCGCGGCGCTCTCCCCGCCGGCGAGCAGGCGCACCTCCACAGTGGCGTCGAGCCCGAAGGTGCTCACCTGTACGTGGTCGATCACCACCCGGGGTCCCACCGCCCCGCCGGTGTCCAGCGGCCGCGACGGCGCGCTCTCCGTCGTCGTCACCTGGCCACCGGAGTACGACGTGCCGACGGTCGCCGGGTTGCCGGCCGGCGGGCCCGCCGGGGCGGCGGAGACCGAACCCGGCTCCTCCACTGTGGCCCGGCCCCGGTGCGGGGCCACGGACTGCCGGCGGCGGCGCGGCGTCTCCGGTGCCGCCTCGGCCGGCTGCTCGGCGCGGGCCTGCCGGGCCTCGGCGGGACCACCGGCCACCCGGCTGCCCGGCACCCCCGCCTCGGCGGACGACGGCTCGGCGGCGCGCGCCCCGGCGGAGCCCGGTGACCTGGTGTCGGCACCGCGCGGCTCGGCCGACCGGCGGCGCACCGGCGGGGCCGGCGCGGCCGGCATGCCGGGCACGTTCTGCGGGGCGGCGGCCAGCCCCATCCGCTCCTGGAGCAGGCGGGCGACCTGCCGGCTCACCTCGGCCGGGTCGGCGCCGTCGGCGAGGTCGAGCCGCAGGCTGTGCGCGCCGGCCGGGGTGCGGCGCAACGCCGCGTCGCGGACGCCGGCCACGCCCCGGACGGCGTCGAGGATGGCGTTGACGTCGAAGCCCTCCGGACGCTCCCGCAGCGGGGCGGGCTCGTCGTCGCGGCGCAGGTGGGTGGCGATGCGGGCGAGTTCCGGGGTTTCGGCGGGGGGATCCACGGCTGGCGGCTCCGGCACGACGGGCACGTCCGGCTCGGCGGGGACGCGCTGCGGCAACACCGCCGCGGGCTCCGGCGTCCGGTCTTCGGCGGCCGGCGGGGCCGCCGGCTCGGGGGCGGACCGGCGGGCCGCGTAGGGGGGTGCGCTCGTCGGGCCGGGCGCGGGCGGGGTGCGGTCGAACGACCCGTACCCGCCCGCGGCGGCCTCGGCGGCGGGGGCGGTCGGCGGACCGACCGGGGACTTCGAGGGCGCCTCGCCGCTCTCCGGCCGGAGCCGGAACGGCCGGGTGACCCGGTCCGGGGTCTCCTCGGCGCGGGCCGCCGTGACGGGCGCCTCCGCGGCGGCCGGGGGGTGGGCGAGCGGCGGCGCGCTCGCCGGGGCGTACGCGAGCGGCGGCGCGGCGGCCGGCACGCCCTGCGCCCAGGCGGACCGCTCGGCCGGGGCCGGGGCCGGCGTTCCGGCCGCCGGTGCCGTGGACCGCTCGACGGGGGCGACCGGTCGCTCGTACGGCGGCCGGGGCGCCGACCCGGCGGGCGGGACGTCGTAGGGGCGGCCCGGCTCGGGGCGCGCCGGCTCGTAGGGCGGCGGGGCGGCCTCGGCACGCGGCGGCTCGTACGGACGCTGCGGCTCGCCGGCCCAGGCCGGCGCCGGCTCCTCGCGCGAGCGGCGACCGACCGGCTCGGACTCGTCGCGGGAGCGGCGGCCGACCGGCTCGGACCCCTCGCGGGAGCGGCGACCGGCCGACTCGGGCCCCTCCTGGGGCCGGCGACCGACCGGCTCGGACTCGTCGCGGGAGCGGCGGCCGACCGGCTCGGACCCCTCGCGGGAGCGGCGACCGGCCGACTCGGGCCCCTCCTGGGGCCGGCGACCGACCGGCTCGGACTCGTCGCGGGAGCGGCGGCCGACCGGCTCGGACCCCTCGCGGGAGCGGCGACCGGCCGACTCGGGCTCCTCGCGGGACCACGGCGGCGCCCACGCGGCACCCCAGCTCGGCCGGTTCCAGCTCGGGCCGCTCCAGTCCGGTTCGGTCGCCGGCGGCCACTGCGCGCCCGGCGGCCGGGGGCCGTCCGGACCCGGTTCGAGCGACTCGCGCTGCCCGCCCGGCGTGTGCTCCGTGCCGGGTGCCCGCTCGGCGGGCGGCGGCCGGTCCTCGTCCGGCCCCGGTGCGGCGCCGGCGGCACGGATCGCGCGCCCCTGCCCGGAGGCGGCCGGCGCGCGGTCGGGGGCGAAGCCGCCCGGCGCCCGGTCGGTGCCGGGCGGACCGGCACCGGAGTCGTCCCGCAGGGCCCGGTCGGTGCCCAGCACGCGGTCGGCGCCGGCGATCCGGTCACCGGCGGGCGCGTCGGCGGGTGGCGGGAAGGACCGCGGGTCGTGGGTCGGCGGCTCCGGGGGGAAGGAGTCGCCCCAGCCGCTCGCCGGGCCGGTCGCCGACGGGGTCTCCTCGGCGGCGGCGCGGTCGGCGGCGGGCGCCCGGAGCCCGGGGGGCACCTCGAAGCCGCTGGCCGCCGTGCCCACGGGCGGGACCTGCACGGCCGGCGGTGCCGAGCTCGGCAGGCCGGGGTCGGCCCAGCGGGGCGGGCCGCCCGGGTGCGGGTCGTCGGAGGGGTAGCGGGCCGCGCCGGCCTCGGGCTCGGCGAACCCGCGCGGCGGCCCCGGCGGCTGCTCGGCCGGAGGCGCCGGACGTTGCGCGGGCACCGCCAACCGGTCGTTGCCCGGGTCGCGCCGCTGCTCGCCGAGGACGCCGGGCGGGGCGCTCACCGGGCTGCGACGGTCGGTAGGCACGTCGTCGACCGGGTGGTCGACGCCGTTGACGTGGTGACCGTTGACCCGTGCCCGCGGCTCGGCCCCGGTCGTCGGGTCGGGCAGTGGCGGCGGCAGGTCGCCGTGCCGCGCCGAGGAGGCGGCCCAGCCGGGAGCCGGCTCGGACGGACCCCACGGCGCCGCCTGCTCGCGGGGGTCGGGGACCTCCTCGCGCCGGGACCAACTGGCCGCCGCAGGCGCCCACCCGCTGCCGGAACGGGCCAGGTCGTCCTGCGGACCCGTCCCGTCGCCGTGCTCTCCCGGGGTGGCGGCACCGGGTTGCCCTGTTTCACTCACCGCGCGCTCCTTGGTCGCCCTCGCTGAGGCTACCGTGTGGTGACAGTGGCGATAAGTTACAGCGGCGGGCCAATTCCGCGACGGGCCCCGGGCCCCGACCGGTTCGGGTGAAATGCCGGCTCGTACGAAGAGACTCGGAGGTTCCCATGACCGCTGTGGGGAACGGTGCCCAGACCGCCGGCCGGCCCACCCGCCTGCCCCGCTCCGCGCGCCGCAAGCAGCTGCTCGCGGCGGCCCAGGAGGTGTTCGTCGCCCAGGGATACCACGCGGCCGCGATGGACGACATCGCCGAGCGGGCGGGAGTCTCCAAGCCCGTGCTCTACCAGCACTTCCCCGGCAAGATGGAGCTCTACCTCGCCCTGCTCGACACGCACTGCGACGCGATACTGGCGAAGGTGGACGAGGCCATGCGGGGCACCAACGACAACAAGGAACGCGTCGGCGCGTCGGTGCGCGCGTACTTCGACTTCGTCGACCACGAGAGCGAGGCGTTCCGCCTCGTCTTCGAGTCGGACCTGCGCAACGACCCGGCGGTGCGGCAGCGCGTGGAGCGGGTCGAGCAGGGCTGCATCGCGGCGATCACCGACACCATCATCTCCGACACCGGCATCAGCCGGGCGCACGCCGAGCTGCTCGCCTCTGGCCTGGTCGGCGCGGCCGAGACCGCCGCGCAGTTCTGGCTGGCCGGCGGCCGGCAACTACCGAAGGCCGAGGCGGAGGCGCTGGTCGGCGCGCTCTCCTGGCGGGGCATCGCCAGCTTCCCGCTGCAGGGTGAGTCAGCCTGAACATCCGGCCCCGGGATCGGATAGCCTTCCGATCGGCGGCTCTTTCGCCCGAATGAGGAGGCACAGTGGAGGTCAAGATCGGCGTGCAGTACGCGCCCCGCGAGCTCGTCCTGGAGAGCGCGCAGTCGCCGGCCGAGATCGAGCAGATCGTGACCGACGCCTTCGGCAAGGACGAGGGCACCCTCTCCCTGACCGACGAGAAGGGCCGGCGGGTGATCGTGCCGGTCAGCAAGGTCGCCTACGTCGAGATCGCCGAGGCGTCGCCGCGCGCGGTCGGGTTCACCGTCCGCTGAGTGGCCGTCGGCCGCGACGGGTGACCGACGGTCGCCCGTCGCGGACCGCGTCCCCGGCCGGCCCGTCGGGTCACCCCCGTGGCCCGTCGGTCAGTTGTTCAGCCCGGCGGCGGTCATCCGCTCGGCGTGCGCCACGGTCAGCCGCTGGAACAGCCCGGGCACGTCCAGCCCACCCCGCGCGCCGAGCGCGGTGAACGCCCCCCGCTCGGCGGCGGCCACCCGGCCGGCCTGTGACAGCGCCTCGCCGACCAGCCGCCGCGCCCACATCGAGAGGCGGCCGGCCACCCTCGGATCGGACCCGACGGCCGCCCGGATCTCGGCGAGGGCGAAGTCGGCGTACGACGAGTCGTGCAGCACGTCGAGGACGAGCCGGCGGTCCGGCTCGGCCAGCGCGCCGGCGATCTCGCGGACGAAGTCGTCGGTGACGGCGTCCCCCACGTACGCCTTCGTCACCGCCTCCGCCCAGTCCCTCGGCTCGGTCGAGTCGTGGTACGCCTGCAACGGCCCCACGTACGGCGCCATGGCCTCGTCGGGGCGCATGCCGAGCGCGGTGAGCCGGTCGGCCAGCCGCCGGTAGTTGGCGATCTCGGCGGCTGCCATCTCCCCGAGTGCCGCCCGGCGACGCAGGTCGGGGGCGAGCCGGGCGTCGACCGCCATCCGCTCGAAGGCGAGCAGCTCACCGAGGGCCACCAGGCCGAGCAGGTCGACGACGGCGGCGTGGGACGGTTCGGGCGCGGGCACGAACGCAGGCTATCGCCCGTCGGCAAGCCGCCGCGGGAGTGGCTCAGATCACATCCGTCGGCCCCGGCGTGGCGCGCGCGTCCGGAATCAGGACGCCCCCGGGCCGGTTCAGGTAGCATGGAGCAGTTGCCGCAGGCGCCGACCTGGCCAGGTTGATCCAGTCGATCAGCCGGCCCGGTCGAAGTGTGAGCCCGCGGCGCGCGTGCGGCCCGGTCCGGCAAGGCAGTCAGCCGCCGACCGTGTGGCCCGCGCCACACCCAGAACGCGCCCTGAGGACATGACGGGGCGCACCCACGAGAGGGCACCCCCAAATCCAGATGAGCGAGCCGACCCAAGAACTCATGGACGGCCAGGAACTGGCCGCCACCGCTCCGGTGCGTCCGGAGGCACCCACCTTCGCCGAGCTGGGCGCGCGTCAGGAGACCGTCGACGCGCTGGCCGCGGCCGGCATCACCCGCGCCTTCGCGATCCAGGAGTACGCGATCCCGATCGCGCTGCGCGGCATCGACATGATCGGCCAGGCGCCCACCGGCACCGGCAAGACCCTCGGCTTCGGCGTACCGCTGCTGGAGCGGGTCTTCGCGCCGGGCGAGGGCAGCGACGGCGTGCCGCAGGCGCTGGTCGTCGTACCCACCCGCGAGCTGGGCATCCAGGTGGCCAAGGACCTCGCCGCCGCGGGCCGGACCCGGGGCGTCCGGGTGCTGCCGATCTACGGCGGCGTGGCGTACGAGCCGCAGATCGACGCGCTGCGCAAGGGCGTGGAGATCCTGGTCGGCACCCCCGGCCGCCTGATGGACCTGCAGAAGCAGAAGCACCTGCGGCTGGACCGGGTCCGAGCGCTGGTGCTGGACGAGGCCGACCGGATGCTCGACCTGGGCTTCCTCGACGACGTCGAGAAAATCCTGGCGATGCTGCCGGAGGACCGGCAGACCATGCTCTTCTCGGCGACCATGCCGGACCCGATCGTCACCCTCTCCCGGCGCTTCCTGCGCCAGCCGATGACGATCCACGCCGGGCACACCGCCGAGACCGGGCCGTCGCCGCAGACCGAGCAGCTGGTCTACCGCACGCACTCGATGAACAAGGTCGAGATCGTGGCCCGCATCCTCCAGGCGGAGGGGCGCGGCCTGACCATGATCTTCACCCGCACCAAGCGGGCCGCCGACCGGGTCGCCGAGGATCTCGACTTCCGGGGCTTCGCGGTCGCCGCCGTGCACGGTGACCTCGGGCAGGGCGCGCGCGAGCGGGCGCTGCGGGCGTTCCGCGCCGGCAAGATCGACATTCTGGTCGCCACCGACGTGGCGGCGCGCGGGCTCGACGTCAGCGGCGTGACCCACGTCATCAACTACGACTGCCCCGAGGACCAGGACACCTACACCCACCGCATCGGTCGCACCGGGCGGGCCGGGGCCACGGGCGTCGCGGTGACCTTCGTCGACTGGGACGACATGCCCCGCTGGCGGATCATCGACAAGACGCTGGGCCTGGAGATGCCGGAGCCTGCGGAGACGTACCACACGTCCCCGCACCTCTACACCGACCTGCACATCCCCACCGATGTGAGCGGTACGCTGCCGACCGCGGAGCGCACCCGCGCCGGCCTGTCGGCCGAGGTCGAGGAGGACCTCGGCGGTGGCCGGTCGCGCCGGGGCGAGGGCCGCGGCCCGCGCGGCGGCGACGTTCGCGGTCGCGGCGAGCGCCGTCCGCGCCGCGCCGCCACCGGCGCCACGGACACGCCCGAGGCGGAAGCCCCGGCCGACACCGCCGAGGAGGGCTCCCGCGTCCCGCGGCGCCGCCGTCGGCGCCGTGCCGGCGAGACCGTCGCGGGGGAGCCGGCCACGGTGATCACCGCCGAGGCCACCGACACCCCGGCCGCCACCGAGGGCGAGGCCGCGAAGCCGCGCCGCCGCCGGCGCCGTCGTGCCGGCGGCTCCGGTACGCCGGCCGAGGCGACCGCCGACTGACACACGCACGTTCCGACGTCCCCGTACCGGTCCCCGGTGCGGGGACGTCCGTCTGAAGCTGACCGGATCCGCCCGATCAGGATGAGGAAGCAATGCCCGAACCGCTGGACGCCGCCCTGACCGAGGTCCGGGCACTGCTGCTCGACCCGGCGCTCACCCGCGCGGTGGCCGCCGGACGCCGACGTGGGCCCCGGCCCTCGGTGGTCCGCGCCGAACTGCGCCCCGTCGCGCTCAAGGCGGGTGCCCGGTTGCAGATCTCCACCTCCGACGGCTCCCGCCCGTACACCCGCAACGTCTCCCCCGGGCCGGAGGCGCACGCGGCGGTCGACGCCCTGCTGGCGGAGCCGTTCGGCAACTGGCACGTGGAGACGGCCGACGCGACGCTGCAACTGCGGGTCACCAAGTCCGGCGAGGCGCAGGTGCACCGGGCCGCGGCGGCCCGTCCGGCCGCCGAGCCGGCCGGACACGACCGGGCCAAGGAGTACCTGCTCGACCCCGGTGACCCGATCTTCGCCGAGATCGGCGGCTCGGCGGCGAAGCGGCGGCAGGTCGACGCGTTCCTGCGGGCCCTGGCGGCGACCCTCCCGGAGGAGCTGACCGGCCCGCTGCGGGTGGTCGACCTCGGCTGCGGCAACGCCTATCTGACCTTCGCCGCGTACCGCTGGCTGACCGGCCGGGGGCTCGACGTGGAACTGGTCGGCGTGGACGTCCGGGAGGACCAGCGGCGGCGCAACACCGAGCTGGCCGAGCGGCTCGGCTGGGCCGACCGGGTCAGCTTCGTGGCCGGCACGATCGCCGACGCCGTCGTGGAACCCGCCCCCGACCTGGTGCTGGCCCTGCACGCCTGCGACACCGCCACCGACGAGGCACTGGCCCGGGCGGTGCGCTGGCGGGCCCGCTGGGTGCTCGCCGCGCCGTGCTGCCACCACGACGTCGCCACCCAGCTCCGCGCCCGGCCGGCCCCGGCGCCGTACGAGCTGCTGACCCGGCAGGGCATCCTGCGGGAGCGCTTCGCGGACGTCCTCACCGACGCGCTGCGGGCGGGGCTGCTCCGGCTGCACGGCTACCGGGCCGAGGTGGTGGAGTTCGTCGACTCCCGGCACACCCCGCGCAACCTGCTCATCCGGGCACGGCGCACCGGCGCCGCGCCGACCGCCGCGCAGCGGGCGGAGTACCGGGAGCTGGTCGGCCAGTGGTCGGTCGCCCCACGGCTGGAGTCGCTGCTGCCGGACGACGCCCCGGACGACGCGTCGACGCCCGAGAACCCTGCCGAGAGTGACGTCGCGCGGACCGGCTAGCGCCGGTCGCCGCGACCGCCCCGCTCGCGGGAGGGCACCCTCTGCCCCGGCCGCCCGTCCTCGGGCGGCGCGGCGGGAAAGGGCAGCACCTTGCCCAGGGCGTCGGCGTTGCCGGCGGCGGCGAAGGCGTTCCAGGAGATGTCGACCAGCAGCCGCTTGAGCTCGGCGTGCCGGTCGGCGGCGTCGCGTTGCAGGGTCAGCCGCGCGCCCAGCACCACCCCGACGAGCGTGGTGGTGACCGCCCCGGCCGCGGCCAGCGCGTGCGCGCCGGAGACCTCGCCGCCGCCCAGGACCAGGGTCAGCAGCCAGAGCCAGAAGCCGAGCGCGAAGACGCCGGCCTTGGCCACGAAGAACAGGCTGACGGCACCCGGGCGGTGCGGCAGCGGACGGTCGGGGACGGCCATGGCGCTCCTCGGCGGTGCTCCGGTAGCGGGTCGGACGGCCGCTCGTCGGTCGACGGACGAGCGCGGTGACGCGGTGACGGTGACCGGTTACCCCGGGGTGATCCGGGCCATTCCAACGTGCGGAAAGTCCCGCCCACGAGACGGTCTGGTCGATCAGTCAATTGTTTCCGCACCTTTCCGTACTACCCTCGTAGGCGCACCGCCGGGTGCCGGTCGGGAGGGAAGACCCGCAGGGATGGGCTCCGTAGAGGTTTCGCCGCAGATGGCCTTCGCACGCTTCGTGCGGCGCGCCATCGACGACGCCCGCGAGGAACGCGGCTGGACCGTCACCGACCTGGCGTCGCACACCGGCGTCGGCCGCTCCACCGTGTTCCGCTGGCTGGCCGGGGACTGGCAGGACTACCCCGAGCTGGCCAAGGTGCGCGGGTTCTGCGCCGCGCTGGACCTGCCCGTCGCCGCCGCGTTCCGCGCGCTCGGCCTGCCCGACGCCGGTCCCGCGCCCCGCCGACGCGTCGACGACGGCCCGGTCGAGGCGGACGTCCGGGTGATCCTGCAACGCTTGGCCGACCCGACCGTGCCGGCGGAGGAGAAGCACCACATCCGCGACCTGCTGCGCTACCTGGCCCGCCGCCCGATCCGCCGCGCCGGCTGAGCCACCCACGGCCACCGCCCCGCCCCGGGGCTCCGGCCGCCGCTCAGCCTGGCTCCGGCCGCCGCCCGAACTCGGGGCTGGCGGCGGATCAGGGCACGTCGAGCGTGAACTCGGCGGTCCGCACCACCCCGGCGACCTGGAAGTCCAGGAAGAGCCGGTAGCGGCCCGGGTCGGGCGTGGTCACCCAGAACGTCACCGCCCCGTCGACCGGTTGCGGCTCGGGGTGGACGTGCAGGTAGCCGAGATCCCCCTCGCGCAGGGCGACCAGGTGCCCGTACGCGCCGAGGTGGCGCTCCAGCGCCGGGCGGCCGGCAGGCGAGTCGAAGCGGAAGGTCAGCGGCACGGTCAGGCCGGCCTGCGGGGTGCCCTGGTAGCCGACGGCGAACCCGTCGACCATGGCCGAGGACGCCGGCGTCGGCAGTTGCCTCGGCCGGTAGACGCCCGGCGCGGTCAGGTCGACGCCCAGGGTCACGGCGGTCTGCCGGCCGTCGTCGGCGAGCGCGGTGAAGTCGGCGTACGCCCGCCAGACCCCCGCCTGCGGCAGGGTCAGCGGCACCGACCAGGTGCCGTCGGCCGCCATCGTCGGGTGCAGGTGCTGGTAGCCGGTCAGGTCCCGACGGACCACGATCAGGTGCATCGGCTTGTCGTGCACGACCGCGAACCGGGTCACCGGGCGGCGTTGCGCGTCCCGTACCTGGAAGCGCAGCTCGCCGGGTCGGCCGGCGGTGAACGTCGCGGCCAGCGGGGCGAGCGTGTAACCGGCCGAGCTGACCGAGAGGCCACCGGCCTGCGCCGCCGCGCCCTGGTCGGCACCGTGCTCGTGCGCGCCGGTTCCCGGCGCGTGGCTGTGGCCGCTGAGGGCGCTCTCCGCCCCCGCCGCCGCGGAGGGCCCGCCACCGTCGAGCCGGCCGAGGCCGAAGCCGAGCAGGACCGCGAGCACCAGCCCGCCGACGACCAGCGCCAGCCGGAGAGTGCTCCGGTCCGGGACGGCCGACACCCGCTCCGGCACGTGCGCCACCCCGTCGACCACGGCCGGCGCCCGGTCCGGCCCGCCGGTCGGCACGCCGTCGGCGGCGGGCGACACGCCGTCGGCGGGCGGGACCCGGTCAGGCACCGGCGCCGTCCCGGTCGCGGCCGGCCAGCTCATCGGTCATGCCACCCACGCTACCGCCCTGCGGGGCCGCGCCGGCCGGCCGGTGGTGCCGCGTGGCGCCGATCGCAGTCCCGCCCGGCCGGGAACTTTCCGGGCCGGGCCGGCCCGGTGGGAGGCGGCTCAGCCGGCCACGGCCAGCGCGAGGGGAAGCACGTCGGGGGCGCCGGCCCGGCGCAGTTCCCGGGTGGCGAGCGTCATCGTCCAGCCCGAGTCGACCAGGTCGTCGACGAGGAGCACCGGCCCGTCCAGCCCGGCCAGGGCGCCGGCCAGCTCGTCCGGCACGCCGAGGGCGCCGTGCAGGGCGCGTACCCGCTGGGCGCTGTTGCCGCGCGGACCACCGGCGGGCGTGCCGGTGGGTGTCACCTGGCCGAGCAGCGGCAGCCGGCCGACGGCGGCGATCCGCTCGGCGAGCGAGCCGACCAGCCGGGGTCGGCGGCGCGAGCCGACCGCTACCACGCCGACGGGGCGGCGCGGCCACCTCTCGTCGCCGTGCGCCCATGCCTTGAGGACCTCGACCACGGCGGCCACCACGTCGTCGGGGACGGCCGCGTCGGCCGCCTCCGGCCCGACCAGGTCGCGCAGCCGGCCGCCCCACCCGAGGTCGGACAGGCGCCCCACCGCACGCCCGGCCAGCGCCTGCTCCGCCGGGGCGATGCGCCCCTTCAGCGGTACGCCCACCGCCTCCAGCCCGGTCGGCCAGAGCTTCTTCGGCGTGATCTCCACGCCCGGTCGGCCGAGGAAGGTCTGCGCGGCGCTCAGCGCCACGTCCGACACGTCGGCCGTGAACAGCGGGCCGGCGCAACGGTCGCACCGGCCGCAGTCGGCGGCCCCGGCGTCGTCCAGGCACTCGCGCAGGTAGCGGAGCCGGCAGTCGCGGGTGTCCGCGTACTCCCGCATGGCCTGCTGCTCGGCGGTGCGCGCCTCGGCGACGCGGCGCAACCGGGCCCCGTCGTAGGCCCAGGGCTCGCCGGTGGCGAGCCAGCCGCCGCGCACCCGGCGGACCGCGCCGTCGACGTCGAGCACCTTGAGCATCAGCTCCAGCCGGGCCCGGCGCAGGTCGACGATCGGTTCGAGGGCCTGGGTGGAGAGCGGCCGGTCGGTGTGAAGGGCGGCCAGCACGGCGCGCACCTGCTCCTCCGGCGGGAAGGCGAGCGAGGCGAAGTAGCGCCAGATCGCGGCGTCCTCGGTGCCGGGCAGCAGCAGCACCTCGGCGTGCGCCACGGCCCGGCCGGCGCGGCCGACCTGCTGGTAGTACGCGATCGGGGAGGGCGGCGCGCCGAGGTGCACCACGAAACCGAGGTCGGGCTTGTCGAAGCCCATCCCGAGGGCGCTGGTGGCGACCAGCGCCTTGATCTTGTTGTCCAGCAGGTCCTGCTCGGCGGCCCGCCGGTCGGCGTCCTCGGCCTGACCGGTGTAGGAGGCGACGGCGTAGCCCCGGGAGCGGAGGAACCCGGCGGTCTCCCCCGCCGCGGCGACGGTGAGCGTGTAGACGATGCCCGAGCCGGGCAGCCGGTCCAGGTGGTCGGCGAGCCAGGCCAGCCGGTGTGCCGGGCTCGGCAGGTCGAGCACGCCGAGCCGCAGCGACTCCCGGTCCAGGCTGCCGCGCAGCACGAGCGCGTCGCCGAGCTGTTCCGCCACGTCGGCGGTGACCCGGGCGTTGGCGGTGGCCGTGGTGGCCAGCACCGGGGTGCGTTCCGGCAGGTTGCCCAGGAAGGTACGCAGCCGGCGGTAGTCCGGCCGGAAGTCGTGCCCCCAGTCGGAGACGCAGTGCGCCTCGTCGACCACCAGCAGGCCGGTGGTGGCGGCCAGCTTCGGCAGCACGGTGTCCCGGAAGTCCGGGTTGTTGAGCCGCTCCGGGCTGATCAGCAGCACGTCCACCCCGCCGGCGTGGATCTCGGCGGTGATCTCGTCCCACTCGTCCAGGTTGGCGGAGTTGATGGTGCGGGCCCGGATGCCGGCCCGGGCCGCCGACTCGACCTGGTTGCGCATCAGCGCCAGCAGCGGCGAGACGATCACGGTCGGGCCGGCGACGGCGTCACCGCCGAGCGCCCCCGGCAGGGCGGAGTCGCCGCCCTGGTCGCGCTCGCGCAACAGGGCGGTGGCCACGAAGTAGACCGCCGACTTGCCCCACCCGGTGCGCTGCACGCAGAGCACCCGGCGGCGGTCGACCACCAGCGCCTCGATCGCCCGCCACTGGTCCTCGCGGAGCCGGGCGTGCTCGCCGGCCAACCGCCGCAGCACCGCCTCGGCCCGCTCCCGTACCGCCGTCCGATCCTGGCTCATCCGGCATTTCTACCAGCTACGACGGACGTTCCCGCCGGGCGAGAGCGGACGGGCGGCCAGGGACGTCGCGGCCGCGTCGGTCCACCGGCCGGCGACGGCCGCGTCCGGCGTGGGACGGGCACCCGGCGCCCGGGGAGGAACGGCACGGCCGTCGGTCGGAAAACCGGACCGACGGTGGTGAACCGCGATCCGGGCACGTACGGCTCCAGGGCGAAGGCGGGCGGCTGACGGTGGCCTCGTGCCAAGATCTGCGGCGGCGACAGTCCAATAGGAAAGGGAACAATGCGAATCAGGCAACGAACCGGTACCGGCGGAAGGGTCCGGCGGGCCGCGACGGCCGCGGCCGCCCTGCTGGCCGCGACCTCCCTGGCGGCCGGATGTGGCGACGACGACGCCCAGGACACCCCGGCGGCCTCCTCGCCGGTCCCGTCGGCGTCCCCGTCGGCCAACCCGAAGAGCACGCTCCTGGCCGCGGTGCCGGACGAGGAGGACCCGGCCTTCCGGTTCAGCGGCAGCGACCCGACGGGCGTCGTCACCGGCGTGGTGGATCCGGCGGGCAAGGGCATGGACCTCACCTTGACCGAGAAGGACGAGAAGCTCGGCTTCACGATGAAGCTGTCCTTCCGCCTGATCGAGCAGCGCTCCTGGATGAAGGTGAGCTTCGACGGCGCCGATGAGCTCAGCAGCATGCTGAAGCTGCCGAAGAAGTGGATGGAACTGGACCACGCGAAGCTGACCGACCCGGCCAGCGTGCCCTACTACGAGGGTGCCGACCCGGGCAACGCCGGCGCGATCCTCCGGGCGGCGGGAGACACCGTGACGGACCAGGGCGGCGGGACCTACACCGGGACCGTGGACCTGACCCACGGCGAGCACGTGCGCCAGGCCGTGGCGGACGCCCTGGACGTCGACGCGCTCGGCCCCGCGGCGAAGCAGGTCCCGTTCACCGCCGTCGTCGGGGCGGACGGGAACCTCACCTCGCTCACCCTGGAGATCCCGGCGGCCGGCAAGAACAAGGCCACGAAGTACGTCGTGAGGTACTTCGACTTCGGCAAGGCGCCGAAGATCACCGCTCCGACGGGCAGCCAGGCGCAGAAGGCGCCGGCCTCGGCGTACGAGCTGCTCAACGGCTGAGGCGCGGGACGGGGTCGCGGCCCCGGGGGGGAGGCCGCGACCCCGCCGGCCGGCGCCCGGCCGACCGCTGCCGGCCGCCGGCCCGACCACCGTCGTCGACGGGGCCGGGCCCGCGCCGTCAGGGGCGGCGCGACGGGGCGCGCAGGGAGTGCCGCAGGAGCGCCACGCGGGGGGCGAGGCTGGCCAGGCCGCCGGGGAAGAAGTAGACGGCCAGGATGAAGAGCGTGCCGAGCACGAAGAGCGGCTGGGAGAGCGGGTTGCTCAGGAACGCCGGCAGGGCCTCCACCGCGTCGGACGTGCCGAACGCGACCAGCCGGTGGTCCAGGTACATGTAGAGGATCCCGCCGATCACCGGACCCCATCGGGTGCCCGGCCCGCCGAGCACCACCATGACCAGCAGCGCCAGGGTCCACTCCGAGGAGGTGATGTGTGGCGAGGCGCCGCCGACGATCAGTACGTAGACCACTCCCCCGGCCGCCGCGAGCCCGCCGGCCAGGGTGAACGCCACCAGCTTGAACCGGTACGGGTCGAGCCCCAGCACCCCGATCCGCCGCTCGTCGTCGCGCAGGCCGGCGAGCACCCGCCCGGTCGGCGAGCCGGAGACCCGGTGCACCACGAAGACCACCACCACCAGGTACGCCAACGCCAGCCAGTAGAGGTTGACGGTGTTGGTGACCCCGACCAGCCCCTCGGGCAGCCCGGAGACGTCCAGCGGGAGCCCCTCCTCGCCGCCGGTGAGCCCGCCGAAGTCGCGGGCCACCAGGATCGCCCCGACCTGTGCGAAGGCCAGCGTCACCATGGCGAACGCGATGCCGACGGTACGCAGCGCCACCGCGCCGAGCAGCGCGGCGAGGATCGTCCCGCCGGTGACGGCGAGCAGCGCCGCCTGCCACAGCGGCAGTCCCGCCTTGGTGACGAGGATGTCGGTGCCGTAGACGCCGGCGGCGAAGTAGAGGGCGTGCCCGAAGGAGAGCATCCCGGTGCGCCCGAAGAGGAGGTCGTACCCGGCGGCCAGGCCGCCGAAGACCAGGCAGACGGCGAGCAGTTGCAGGGTGCCCGGGGAGTTCAGCGCCCCCTCGAAGATCCCCGGCAGGTGCAGCGTGGAGTAGGGCAGGATGAGCGCCACCGCCAGCGCCGCCAGCGGCAGGTACGGGCGCAGCCCGTGCCAGCGTCCCCGCCCCGGGGTCAGCTCGTCGGGCACCGCCGCGGGCGGCGGCGGAACCTCGGGGCTCTTGACCTCGGTCATGCCGTTGCCACCTTTCCGGCGATGCCCTGCGGGCGCAGCAGCAGCACCACGGCCAGCAACGCGACCACGCAGATGTCGCCCAGCCCCGAGGTGCCGTAGTAGTTGACGAACTGTTGGGTCAGGCCGACCGCGACCGCCGCGTACGCGGACCCGACCACCGAGCCCATGCCGCCGATGACCACCACGATGAACGCGAAGATCAGCAGCGAGCCGCCCTGGCCGGGCGAGACGGTGCCGAAGTAGACGCCGCCGAGCGCGCCGGCCAGCGCCGCGGCCGCCCCACCGATCGCGAACACGAGGGTGAACGCCTTGCGCACGTCGATGCCGAGCGCGGTGACCATCTCCCGGTTCTCCACGCCGGCCCGGATCACCAGGCCGTAGCGGGTCCAGCGGAGGAAGGCCAGGATCGCGCCGAGCACCAGCACCGCGGCGATGATCAGCAGCAGGCCACCGTTGGGCACGTTCGCGCCGAGGATCGAGGTGACCTGCCTGGTCCACTCGGGGCGCGGGAACGGCCGGGCGTCGGCGCCCCAGGTGGCCTGGAGCAGCGCCACGCCGGCCAGCGAGAGGCCGACCGTGACCAGCACCTGCTCGATGGTGCGCGAGTAGAGCGGGCGGATCAGCACCAGCTCGACCAGCACCGCCACCAGCGTGCCGGCGGCCACCCCGAAGGCGACCGAGACCACGAAGCCGAAGCCGTCCGACCCGGCACCGGGCAGGTTGCCCGCCGCCCACCAGGTCCCGTAGGCGCCCACGCCGAGGAAGACGCCGTGCGCGAAGTTGAGCACGTCCGCCAGGCCGAAGACCAGGGAGAGACCGCTGGCGACCAGGAAGTAGAGCGCCGCCAGGCCGAGCCCGGTCAGCGTCAACAGGATGACGGTGTCCATCAGTGCCGGTCCTTCCTCACGCCCGCGGGGCCCGCGAGCTCACTCTTCGGCACCGGCGCGTGCCCCTCCGCCGAGCCCACGCCCAGCAGCGACCTGGTCAGGGCGGTCTCCAGCAGCAGTTCCTGCGCGTCGCCGGTCCAGGCGACCCGCCCGGCGGCCAGCACGACCGCGTCCCGGGCGAGCCGCCGGACCACGGCCAGGTTCTGCTCGACCAGCAGCACCGGCACGGACTCGGCGACCCGCTCCAGCACCTCGGCCACCTCGGTCACCACCTTGGGCGCGAGCCCCTTGGTCGGCTCGTCCACCAGCAGCAGCCGGTTGTCGTTGAGCAGCACCCGGCCGATCGCGAGCATCTGCTGCTGCCCGCCGGAGAGCGAGCCGGCCCGTTGCCGTCCGCGCCGGTCCAGCTCCGGGAAGAGCGCGAAGACCTTGTCGTACGCCGGGCTGCTGCCGCGCCGCTCGGCGAGCCGGAGGTTCTCCGCGACGGTGAGGCCGGCGAAGACGCACCGGTCCTCCGGCACGTAGCCCAGCCCGCCGCGGACCAGCCGGTGGGTGGGTCGGGCCAGCAGGCTCTGCGCGCCCATCCGGACGGCGCCCCGCACCTCGCCGGCGGGCGGGGTGAGGCCGACGATCGCGCGCAGCGTGGTCGTCTTGCCCACGCCGTTGCGCCCGAGCAGGACCGTGACGCCGGTCGGGGCGACCGTGAAGGACACCCCCTGGAGGATGTGCAGCCCGGCGATGCGGACCGACAGGTTCTCCACGCTGAGAACGGGTTCCATCACGAGCCGCCTTCCGTTCGCGACTGCGGGACTCGCAGACCCGGCTCATTCCTCGCGCTCACAGAGCCGCCCTTCGTTCGCGACTGCGGGACTCGCAGACCCGGCTCATTCCTCGCGCTCACAGCGACTCCCCCAGGTAGGCCTCTTGCACGGTGGGGTTGGCCATCACCGTCTCCGGGGTGTCGCAGGCCAGCAGCGCGCCGTGGTGCATCACGGCGATCCGGTCGGCCAGTTCCAGGATGACGTCCATGTGGTGCTCGACCATCAGCACCGACCGGCCGCTGTCGCCGGTGAGCGAGCGGATCACGGAGACCAGCTCCGGCACGTCCTCGGCGCTGACCCCGGCCATCGGCTCGTCGAGCAGCATGACCCGGGGCTCCCCGGCGAGCAGCAGGGCGATCTCCAGCTTCCGCTTCTCGCCGTGGGCCAGGGTGCCGGCCAGGGCCGTACCCCGGTGGGCGAGGCCGACCCGGTCGAGCGCCGCGTCGGCGGCGGCGGCGACGTCCCGGTCGGCCGCCGCCCGCCGCCACAGCTTCATCGAGCCCCCGCGGTGCGCCTGCACGGCGAGCCGGACGTTCTCCCGCACGGTGAGCGAACCGAAGACCGAGGACGCCTGGAAGGTACGGCCGAGCCCGAGGCGGGCGCGCCGGTGCGGCGGGAGGGAGCCGATCTCCTCCCCGTCGAGGGTGATCCGACCTTCCGTGGCCCGGCGGATGCCGGTGATCAGGTTGAACAGCGAGGTCTTGCCGGCGCCGTTGGGCCCGATGACGCCGAGGAACTCCCCGGGCGCCAGATCGAGGTAGACGCTGTCGACGATGGCGACCTCACCGATCCGCCAGGTCAGACCGCGGGTGGCGAGCATCTGATGTCAGCCCTTCATCGCCACGGCCGGCGGCGCGGACTCGTCCCCGGTGAGCGCCTTCTGGGCGGTGGCCGTGAACGCGGTGCCGCTGCCGGAGAGCTTGGCCTGGAACATCGGCTGGAGCAGCGCGTGGTCCTCGGCGCGGATGGTCATCTTGCCCTTGACCCCGTCGAAGCTCCAGCCCTCCAGCGCCGTGACCATCTTCTCGACGTCGTCGCCGCCCTCGGAGATGGCGCGGACGACCATCTGTGCGGCGGCGAAGCCGTCCGGGTGGAACAGGTCGGCGGTGCCGACCTTGGCCTTCAGCGCCTTCACGGCCTCGTTGTCGGAGGCCCCGTCGAAGTAGTGCGACAGGAAGGAGATCTTGCTGCCGGCGGCGCCGAAGGTCGGCCACGAGGCACGGATGTCCAGGCCGGTGACGACCGTGGTGGAGGAGAGCACGCCCTGCTGGTCGAGCGTCTGCCACATCGCGGGGGCGGTGGTGCCGGCCCAGGCGACGAAGAGCAGGTCCGGCTTGGCGGACTTGATCTGGCTGGCGAACGGGGTGAACTCGGTGGCACTGGCCGGCGCCCGGACGCTGCTGACGGTCGCGCCCGCACCGCCGATGACGGCCTTCACGGCCGCCTCGTTGGCGTCGCCGAAGGCGCCGTCCTGGGCGAAGACCACGACCTTCTTGCCGGCCGGGTCGCCGATGAACGACTTGGCGGTGACCACGTCCTGGTACGACTGCCGTCCGGACCGGAACGTGTACTTGTTCGCTCCGGTCACCGCGTCGGTGGCGGCCGGCCCGGAGATGAAGAGGACCTTGTTCTGCGCGGCGATCGGGGCGACCTGGAGGGCGACGCCGGAGGCCGTCGAGCCGGCAATGATCTTGTTGCCCTTGCCGATCAGGTCCTTCGCCGCGGAGACCGCCTTCGCCGGGTCGCCCGCGTCGTCCACCTCGGTGACCTCGACGGCCCGGTCGCCCACCTTGTTGGTGCCCTTGGTGGCGAAGTCCAGGCCGGCCCTGAAGCCCTCGATGTACTGCTTGCCGTAGCTGGCGAGGGCTCCCGACTGGGAGTACACCAGGCCAACCTTCACCGGGGCGGCGCCGTCGCCACCGCCCGAGGCGGTTTCCTGCGGGCTGCCACAGGCCGTGGCGGCGAGCGCCGCGGCCATCATCGTGGCGGCGGAGAGGAACACCCGCCGCGTCGTCCGGACCGTCATTGCGACTCCACGTGAGGACTCGGAGGTAGGGAACTCATTTGTCGGCTCACGCTAGAAGTGACGTCACCCACGGGCTATGTGGGCGAAACACACAAGTAACCGGGGCGGGATGGCCGGGCGTTACAGCGGCGCGCCCGCGACCGTGACGACCGAGGTCCCCGATGGCCGCGCCGGCCATCGACGAAAGCGCTTCTGTGTCGCCGCGCGCCACCGGCACCCGCGACCGGGGAACCCCCGGCCGGGCCGATGCCCTGAATCGTCTGCGACATCAGCTCGAAAGGACCGGCACCGGGCCGCCGCCTCGGTGCCGGCGTCAACCGGAGCTCACGACACCGCCGGCCCGCCACCCCCGCAGGACGAGGGGTGGCGGGCCGGCGGGTGCGGCGGGGGCGGCGGGGGCGGGTCAGCGCCGGGTCAGCGCCGGGCGAGGCCCTCGCGGGCGGCGACGGCCGTGTCCGGGTGGTCGGTGAAGACACCGTCCAGGCCGAGGCTCAGGAACAGCTCGTACTCGGCCTGGATGTCGCCGCGCGCGTTCGGGTCGGTGCCGATGCGCAGGTCGGCCGGGAGGAACTGGTTCTCCGCCCGGAACGTCCAGGCGTGCACGAGCAGGCGCTCGCGGTGCGCGTCGCGTACCAGGGTGGTCGGGGCGAGCAGCCTGCCGGCCGCGTCGCGCGGGACGATCAGGTTCTTGTGGGCGCCGACGCCGTCGGCGTACCGGGCGATCCACTTCAGGCCGGCCGGCTGCGCCAGGTCCCGGTAGGTGCGGGTGTCACCGGCGACGGTGAAGTCGTACGGGCGGCCGGTGGCGTCGAGCAGCTGCGCGAGCCGGACGTCGGTCATCCGGTCGAGCCTGCGCAGGTTCGCCGTCTCGAAGGACTGGATGATCACCGGCGAGTTCCGGTGGGTCAGCCGGTTGCGTCGCAGCACCTCGACCAGCGGCTCCTCCAGCGGCAGACCGATGGAGGCGAAGTAGGTCGGGTGCTTGGTCTCCGGGTAGACCCCGATCGTCCGCCCCCGGGTCCGTCCCTCGGCGCGGGCCAGGTCGATGACCTCCTGGAGGGTGGGCACCTGGAAGCGGCCGTCGAAGGCGGTGTTGGCGACGCGCACCTGGGGCAGCCGTTCCTTGGCCCGCAGCGTCTTCAGCTCCGCGAGGGTGAAGTCCTCCGTGAACCAGCCGGTGACCGCGACCCCGTCGATGGTCTTCGTGGCCCGACGGCCGGCGAACTCGGGGCGGGCCGCCACGTCGGTCGTACCGCTGATCTCGTTCTCGTGCCGGGCGACCAGCGCGCCGTCGCGGGTGGCGACCAGGTCCGGCTCGATGAAGTCGGCCCCCTGTCGGATCGCCAGCCGGTAGGCCTCCAGGGTGTGCTCGGG
Source organism: Micromonospora sp. CPCC 205561 (assembly GCF_036906775.1). NCBI lineage: Bacteria > Bacillati > Actinomycetota > Actinomycetes > Micromonosporales > Micromonosporaceae > Micromonospora > Micromonospora sp. CPCC 205561. Next base: position 40,006 of record NZ_JBAKHV010000018.1, read on the forward strand.
CCGGTAGCCGCTCGCGCCCCGGTGGGCGATCACGAGGGGGCGGTCCGTCGGCCGGGCGCGCTCCGCGGCGGGCGTCGGGGCGGCCGAGGCGGTCACCGTCGGCACGGCCACGGCGGCCGCGAGCAGGGTGCCGGCCAGCGCCAGGGCGGAAAGGGTACGTCGCAACGCCGTCTCCTTGTTCGTCGAGGAATCCGCCTCAGCAGACAGGCCCGGGTTGACGGCGAGTTGGTCGGCGCCTGGCCGGCGGGTGAACCCTCGGGATGCCCGTTTCCACACCCGGAACGTGGCAGAAAAGGAAGATTGTCTGGTGCGCCGGCTTCTTCGTCACCCCGTACGGCTCGTGCCGTTCGGTTTCCTGGTGACGATCCTGCTCGGGACCGGGCTGCTGATGCTGCCCTGGGCCACCGGCGAGTACCGGTACACCCCGTTCCTGACCGCCCTCTTCACCGCGACCTCGGCGGTCTCCGTGACCGGTATGGCGGTGGTGGACACCCCGAACTACTGGAACGGGTTCGGGCTCGCGATGATCACCGTGCTGACCCAGGTCGGCGGCCTCGGCATCGTGACCGGCGCGACCCTGGTGATCCTCGTGGTGGCCCGCCGGCTGGGGCTGCGCAGCCGGCTGCTGGTGCAGGCCGAGACCGCCGAGTTCGGCATCGGCGACGTACGCCGGCTGCTGCTGCGCATCGCGGGCCTCGCGCTGGTCTGCGAGGCGGTGATGACCGCCGTCCTGACGGCCCGGCTCTGGCTCACCTACGACTATCCGTTCGGCCGGGCGCTCTGGAGCGGCGTCTTCCACGCGGTCCAGGCCTTCAACAACGGCGGCTTCGCGCTCTACACCGACAACCTGGTCGGCTTCTCCACCGACGCGTGGGTCACGGTGCCGCTGGCGATCGGCACCATCGTCGGCGGGCTCGGCTTCCCGGCGCTGTTCGAGGCGGCGCGGGAGTGGCGCAGGCCCTCCCGGTGGGCGGTCGCCACCAAGCTGACGGTCTGGGGCAGCCTGACGCTGCTGGTGGTGGGCTTCCTGGGCCTGCTCGCCATCGAGTGGGCCAACCCGCGCACCCTGGGCAGCTACGCCTGGCCGGACAAGCTCCTCGTGGCGTTCGCCCAGGACGCGTTCATCCGCACCGGCGGGTTCAACGTCCTCGACGTCGAAGAGCTGGAATATGAGAGCTATCCGCTGGTCATCGCGTTGATGTTCATCGGCGGCGGCAGCGCGAGCACGGCCGGCGGGATCAAGGTGACCACCTTCTTCCTGCTCGCCTTCGTCATCCGGGCGGAGCTGCGGGGCGAGCCGGACGTGACGGTCGGGCACCGCCGGGTGGCCACCGCCAGCCAGCGGCAGGCGATCACCGTCGCCCTGCTCAGCGTCGCGCTGGCGGCCTGCGGCACGGTGCTGCTGATCCTGCTCACCGAGGGGGTGCCCCTCTACGCGGCGCTGTTCGAGGTCACCTCGGCGCTCACCACCACCGGCCTCAGCGTCGGGGTCGCCGCCGACCTGCCGGAGAGCGGCCAGCTCGCCCTCATCGTCCTCATGTTCGTCGGCCGGATCGGCCCGCTGACCCTCGGGTCGGCGCTCGCCCTGAACACCCGCCGGCGCCTGTACCGCTACCCGGAGGAGCAACCCATTGTCGGCTAGGAAGACGGGCGGCGGCATCGTCGTGATCGGGCTGGGCCGGTTCGGTTGCCACCTGGCCGGCGCGCTGGGCGGCCTCGACCACGAGGTGCTGGCGATCGACCGCAACCCGGCCCAGGTGCAGCGGTGGTCGGCCCAGCTCGACCGCGTCGTGCAGGCCGACGCCACGGAGGAGGGCTCGTTGCGCCAGCTGGGCGTGGCGGACTTCGACCGGGTGGTGGTCGCCATCGGCGCCTCGCTGGAGGCGAGCGTGCTGACGGTGCTGGCCCTCACCGAGCTGGGCGTGCCGCAGGTCTGGGCCCGGGCCACCTCGACGAAGCACGCCCAGATCCTGCACTCGGTCGGCGCCCACCACGTGATCTTTCCCGAGGCGGAAACCGGGGAGCGGGTGGCCCACCTGATCGTCAGCAGGATGCTCGACTTCATCGAGTTCGGCGACGACTTCGCCATCGCCAAGGTGTGCGCTCCCGACGCGATGGCCGGGCACCCGCTCGCGGAGCTGACGCCCACCGAGCGCTACGGGGTGCGGATCGTGGGTGTGAAGCTGCCCGGCGAACGCTTCCGGTACGCCACCGACGCCACCGTGATCGCCCCCGGCAGCATGCTCATCGTCGAGGGGGACATCGAGCAGGTGCAGCGGTTCGCGGCGCTCAGCTGACCCCGGCGGGCTCAGTCGTCGTCGTCGCCGCCGTCGTCATCATCGTCCTCGTCCCTTTCCCTTTCCTGGCTTACTTTTTTTCCACCACCCGACCCTTTCCCCTTGCCGGAGTTGTCGGACTTGGCCTTGGATCCCGCGGAGCCGCCGCCGGAACTGCCGGCGGAGGTCCCGGTCCTCTTCGTCGAGGACTTGGTCACCGGCGCCCCCGTGTCCGGTGTCTTGGTGGCGGGCGCCTTGGTGGGCGCGGTGCTCGGCGCCGTACCGGACACCCCGGAGACCTGCACCGCGCAGGTCTCGTCGCCCACCCGGAACTCCACCGGCAGGGGGTTGGCGCCCGGGTGCCGGCCGGCCAGGCTGAGCTTCTCCGACGCGCCGGGGGCGAGCGCGGTACGCTGCGCGGCCGGCTCCACGAGCACCGTCCGCCCCTGCTGCCGCGCCGGCACGGGCGTCGCCTGCGTCACGGTCTGCTGGCCGGGGAAGGTGAAGCTCATCCGCCAGTCGCGCAGCTCCCGCGCGCCGGTGTTGGTCAGCGTCAGCTCGGCGGCCCAGTCCCGGCCGGAGTCCTTGCGCAGGGTGTACGCGACCCGGCAGGACGTCGGGTCGCCCGCGCCCATCCGCGCCTCCGTCGGCTGTTCGACGCCGCCGGTTGCGGGGCTGTGCGAGGTGACCCCCCACATCGCCGCGGTCACCGCCACCAGTCCGGCGGCGGCCACCCCCGCCTCGATCCGCCGACGCCGCGTCACCGCGCGCCGTCGGCGGGTGCCCGAGAACGGCAGCGCGTCCGTGGCCGCGGACCAGGGCAGGATCGTGGTGCCGGCGGCGGCCAGCGCGACCGCGTCCCCGGGCCCCGCCGCCGGGGAGACCGGGACCGCGGCCAGCATGCCGGCCGCCTCGGCGAGGGTGCGGGCGACCTCGGGGGTGCCCGGCCGGTCGCCGGGGCTCTTCGCCAGGCAGCGGCCCACCAGCTCGCGGACCTCGTCGGGCAGCCCCGGCAGCGGCGGCATCGGCTCCGGGTCGCTGTACATGTGCGCGCGCAGCATCTGGGTGGTGGTGCTCGCCTGCCAGGGCAGCCGGCCGGTGAGCATCCGGTAGAGCAGCAGCCCCACCGCGTAGACGTCGGTGGCCGGCGAGACCTGGCCGTTGTCGAGCCGCTCCGGGGCGAGGTACGCGGGCGTGCCGAGCAGCGCCCCGTCCGGCCCCTTCTCCTTCTCCCCCACCAGCGCCGAGATGCCGAAGTCGACCACCTTCACCCCGTTGGCGGTGAGCATCACGTTGCCGGGCGTGACGTCGCGGTGCACCACCCCCCGGGCGTGCGCGGTGGCCAGCGCCGAGGTCACCTCCGCGCCGATCGTCACCGCCTCCCGCCAGGGCAGGCTCCCCCGGCGCAGCCGCCCGGTCAGCGACTCGCCGTCGACCAGCTCCATGACGACGTACGGCACGGTCAGGCCGACCTGCTCGGACTCGCCGTAGTCGTAGACGTTCGTGATGTTGGGGTGGCACAGCCGCGCCGCGGCCTGCGCCTCGATCCGGATCCGGTGCCGGAACGCGCGGTCGCTGGCCAGCCGGGACGCGAGCACCTTGACCGCCACCTGGCGGCCGAGCACCTCGTCGTAGCCGCGCCAGACCACGGACATTCCGCCCGCCCCCAGCTGTTCGATCAGCCGGTACCGCTCACCCAGCAGTTGTGCGCCGTCCCGGATCGGTCCACCCATGAAGGTCCTTGTTGCCCCGGACGACCCCGGCTACACCTCGACGGTCGGAATCGGTCACCGGTGTCGTCCGATCAGGCGGTCGCGAGGAGCTGGTCCACCGGGGCGTAGTCGTCGGTCAGCACCAGCGCCTCGCCCACGAAAGCCGTGAGGTCGGCGCCGACGAGCAGGCTGGCCCCCTCGCGCAGCTCGGTGAGCCGGGCGCGGACCGCCGCCGCCGGCAGCGGGGCGTCGGAGGCGACGATGAGGAAGTTCGAGCCCTCCTGCCCGGCGAGCGCCGCCGGCGGGGCGATCAGCGCGACGTGCCGGAACTCGGCGGCGACGGTGGCCAGCTCGCTGCGGATGAAGCGCAGCGGCGGGTAGTCGATGACGTTCTGCACGTAGACGCCGCCCGGCCGGGTCACCCGGCGGACCTCGGCGGCCATCTCCCGGGTGGCCAGGTGCCACGGCACCACCAGGTGCCCGAACGCGTCGCCGACCACCAGGTCGCGGCTGTCGGTGGCCTCCCCGGCGACCAGCATCCGGGCGTCACCCACCACCGCCCGCAGGTCCGGCCCCTGGCGTACGCCGAGCTGCCGCTCGCCCAGCTCCACCAGCCCGCCGTCGATCTCGAACACGACGTTGTCGGTGCCCGGGCGGGTGGCGGTCAGGTAGCGGGGCACGGTGAACCCGCCGCCGCCCAGGTGCAGCGCGTCGAGCCGCCGCCCCTTCGGTGCGACCACGTCGGCCACCGCCCCGATCCACCGGGTGTACGCGTACTCCAGGTGGGTGGGGTCGGCCAGGTCCACGTACGAGTGCTGGGCCGAGTTGAGCAGCAGGGTACGGCCGGAGCCCCGGCCCGGGTCGGCCTCCACGCTGGCGCAGTGGTAGGCGGTCTCGATGTCGCACGGGTTCGGGGCGACCGTGGTCAGCCCGGCACCGACCAGGCCGAGCACGGCCAGGGCGGCCCTCGCGCGGGCCCGGCCCGGCAGCCCCGCGGAGGCCTGGCGGCGCAGCCACACCCCGAGGCCGAGCCCGGTGAGCCCGAGCGAGGCCGCAAGCGCGAACAGGATCACCGTGCTGGGCAGCGCGGCGACGAGCACGAAACCGGTGCCCAGGGTGGCCGTGATCCCGCCCAGCGTGCCGATGCCCGAGAGCCGGCCGACCACCTGGCCGGTGCGCCGCAGGTCGGCGAGCTGGAGCTTGACCACCAGCGGGGTGACCGCGGCGAGCAGGGCCGCCGGCACGAAGACGGCGAGGGCCACGAGCAGCAGGATGGCCGAGGCCGCCCCGCCGCGCAGCACCTCGCCGGCGTACCGGACGACGGGCAGGGTGACCGCGGTGGCGATGCCGGCCAGCACCAGCGCCGGGGCCAGCAGGCCCCGCGGGTCACGCCGGTCGGCCAGCCAGCCGCCCGTCCACGCGCCGTAGGCGATGGCCGCCAGGGCGATGCCGATGACCGAGCTGGTCACCTGGAGGGTCACGCCGACGTACGGCCCGACCAGCCGGAGCGCGACCGTCTCCAGCACCAGGACGGCGCCGCTGGAGAAGAAGACCAGGAACGCGGCGAGGCCGTTGGGCAGGGCCCGGGCGCCGGTGGCCGCCGGCGGGGCCGGCGGGACCGTGACGTCGGAGGATGGGGAGCTCACCCGCGCGATGGTACGCAGTGAAACTGGGCCGGCGGGTCAGTACATCGAGAGATGAACGTGGTTCGTGTGGTCGGCGGCGGGGCTGCCGCTGCCTCCGTACGCCCGCCAGCCGGTGCCGGGGTGCCAGATCTGCCGGTACCAGATCACGTAGAGCACGCCGAGCCGGCTGGCGTTGCGCACGTGCCAGGCGGCGAGGCTGTCCCCGTACGCCTTGTCCCCGCCGGTGGCGGTCTCGTCCTCGAACCCGCCGGCGGCGGCCGAGAAGTCGCAGGCCCGGCCCTTGGGGTGCTCGCCGGAGCCGCCGCTGCGGTAGCAGGAGACGTGCCGCTTGTAGCCGGCGTTCTGGGTCTGCCGGAGGGCGTTGAGCGTGCGCGGGGTGATGCAGCCCGAGGTGGTCGGGTCGTTCACCGAGCAGGACTCCGACGGCCAGGAGCCGTCCGGGTTGCGCGGGGCCGGCTTCGCCGAGGAGGAGCTGGCGCCGCTGAAGCCGCCGCTGCTGCCCGAGCTGACCGCCGCGAGCGCCGCCTCGGCCTCCTTCTTCTTCTTCGCCATGACGGCGAGCTGCTTCTGCTGCTCGCGGACCTCGGTGTCGATGGCGATCTTGGCCTGCCGGGCCTGCTCGCGTGCCTCGGTCAGGTCGCGCAGCCGCCTGCCGTCGCGCTGCGCCATCAGGTCGAGGCTGGCCGCCCGCTCCAGGAACGCCTCCGGCGAGGCGCTGTTGAGCAGCATCGAGACGGGCGTCAGTCGGCCCAGCCGGTAGGACTGGGCGGCCACCTCGCCGACCCGGGCGGTCAGCTCGCCCAGGCGGCCCTCCACGGTGGCCAGCTCCCCGACCAGCTGCTTCTGCCGGCGCTTGGAGTTGTCCAGCTTCCCCTTGGCCTCGATGTGCGCCTTGGCGGTGGCCTCCAGCGCGTCGCGGAGCTTCTTCGTGCCGCCCTCGTTGGGCTCGGCGTACGCGGGCACCGCGCCGCCGACCAGGAGCAGCGTCACGGCCATGAGCAGGGTGATCAGCGGGCGGCCACGCCCGGCCGGCAGGGTGATCAGCGGGCGGCCACGCCCGGCCGGCAGGGTGATCAGCGGGCGGCCACGCCGCCCGACGGGCACGGTCCTGGGCACGAAGGCATCCTTCCGTCGGCCGCCGGCCCCGAGGCGAGAGCACCGCGCGGCGGCGGCCTCCGCCGGCGCCCATCGGCGGCCTGCTGGCGGAGACCGGCGGTCAGGATACCGGATCGGGCGCTCCCGCCCGGGCCCGCGAACCCCCGGGCGGCAGAACCTCGACGCGGTGTCGCCCCGACGTCACCCGGCGCCGAGCAGCGCCTCGCGTACCTCCGCCCAGACCTCGTCGTTCGCGGCGACCAGCAGGCCGTGGCCGTCGTCGGCCGGGCGGTAGTCGGCGCCGTCGAAGCGCCGGGCGGTCCCGCCGGCCGCGCGCACCAGCAGGGTGCCCGGGGCGTGGTCCCACGGCAGGGTGCGCCAGAAGAGCACGAACTGCTGGTCGCCGGTCAGCACGTCCAGGTATTCCCGGCCGGCGCAGTGCTGGCCGGGGAGCACCTCGCCGAGCCGCTCGCCGCCCGCCTCGGCCCGCGCCCTCGACTCCGGCGGCAGGAAGCGGGTCATCGCGGCGCCGCGCAGCGTGTCGAGCGCCGGCACGGCCTCGTCCGTGCGCACCGGCCGCCCGTCGAGCCAGCTCCCCTCGCCCTCGCGCGCGACGGCCAGCGTCCCGGCGAGCGGGTCGAGCACCCACGCGGCAACCTGCTCCCCGTCGGTCAGCAACGCCACCATCAGCGCGAACGGCCGCCGGCCGGCGGCGAAGTTCGAGGTGCCGTCGACCGGGTCGACCAGCCAGACGTCGCCGGAGCCGCGCAGGTGCTCCAGCAGCGCGGGGTCGTCGGCGACCGCCTCCTCGCCGACCACCACCGAGCCGGGACGCATCCGGCGCAGGGTCGCCGAGATCATCTCCTCGGCGCGGCGATCGGCGACGGTGACCAGCTCACCCGGTGCCTTCTCGCTGATGTCGGCGTCGTCGAGCTTGCGGAACAGCGGCAGCACGACCTGGTCGGCGGTCTCGCGCAGCAGACCGGCGACGTCGTCGAGGAGGGTGTCAGCCACGCGGCGGCAGCTTCACCACGCTGACGAAGAACTCGTCGATCTGCCGTACCACCGAGATGAAGCGCTCGAAGTCCACCGGTTTGGTCACGTACGCGTTCGCGTGCAGCTGGTAGCTGCGCAGGATGTCCTCGTCGGCCTGGGAGGTGGTCAGCACCACGACCGGGATCCGGCAGAGCTGCTCGTCCTTCTTTATCTCCTCCAGCACCTCCCGCCCGTCTCGGCGGGGCAGGTTGAGGTCGAGCAGGATCAGGTCCGGCGCCACCACGTCGGCGTACTGGCCCTCGCGCCGCAGGTAGGCCAGCGCCTCGGCACCGTCGGAGACGACGGTCAACCGGTTGCGGAGCTTGTGCTCCTCGAACGCCTCCTGGGTCATCAACACGTCACCCGGATCGTCCTCCACGAGCAGGACCTCGATCGGGCTCTTGCCGTCCGCCGGCGCGGTCATCCCACCGTCTCCCTCATGTCACCCGTTCTACCGCCTGCCGGCGCCCGTTCGGGCTCGTCCGTGGCGTCCGTCTCGTCGGCGCGTCCACCGGTCTGCTCCGGGACGTCCGTTCCGGCCGCGTCGGTCGGCTCGCCGCCGTCGCCGGCCGCGTCCGGCCCGGGCGCCGGCTCGTCGGCCGCCGCGGCCGCCGCCTCGACGTCCTCGGGCAGCGCCGGGAGGGTGAAGCGGATAGCCGTGCCCACCTCGGTGTCGGTGTCCACCCAGACCCGTCCGCCGTGGTACTCCGCGATCTTCTTGACGATGGCCAGGCCGATCCCGGTGCCCGGGTACGCGTCCTTGGCGTGCAGCCGCTGGAAGATGACGAAGATCTTGTCGGCGAACTCCGGCTCGATCCCGATGCCGTTGTCCTGGCAGCTGATCTCCCACTCGTCGCCCACGAGGCGGGCCGAGACGTGCACCTTCGGCGGCACGTCCGGGCGACGGAACTTGATCGAGTTGCTGACCAGGTTCGCCAGCAGGTTGGTCAGCAACGGCTCCTCGCCGCGGATGACCGGCAGCTCGTCCCAGGTCAGCTCCGCGTCCGCGTACTGCCGGGCGGCCTCGGTCTGGCCGGCCACGTCGCCCATGACCTTGTTCAGGTCGACCTCGGTGAAGCCGGTGGTGAGCCGGCCGATCCGGGAGAAGGCGAGCAGGTCGTTGATCAGGCGCTGCATCCGCTGCGCGCCGTCGACCGCGAAGGCGATGTACTGGTCGGCCCGCTCGTCCAGCTGCCCGGCGTAGCGGCGCTGGAGGAGCTGGCAGAAGCTGGCCACCTTGCGCAGCGGTTCCTGCAGGTCGTGCGAGGCGACGTACGCGAACTGCTCCAGGTCGCGGTTGGAGCGGGTCAGCTCCTCGGCCTGCTTCTGGAGCTGGCTGTTGACCCACTCGATGCGCTCCCGGGCCTCCCGCACCTCGGTCAGGTCCTTGGCGATCTTGCGCCGCATCGCGTCCACGTCGTCGGCGAGCCGGAGGAACTCGGGCGGGCCGGACCCGGTGATGCCGTGCTGGTAGTCGCCCTCGGCCACCTCCCGGATCTGGTCGGCGAGCCCGGTCAACGGGCGGATCACCATCTTGTCCAGGGAGACCAGCAGCATGCTGCCGGCGACGACCACCACCGCGACGGCCACGATCAGCAGTACGACCAGCAGGTTGCTGGTCCGCCGGACGTCCTCCGCGCTCTTCTGCCGGGCCTCGAAGATCTCGTACTCGAGCTGGTCCAGCGACGCGCGGACCTCGTCGAACCGCTCCCGGGCCTCGCCGGTGACGAGCGCCTGCCCGGCGGCGGTGCCGCTCCGCTGCGTCGTGGTGATCACCGGCACCGCCACAGCCTGGCGCCAGGCCTCGGCCCGCTCCTCGACGACCCTCAGCTCCTGCCGGATCTCCGGGTAGTCGCCGAGCAGCCGCTGCATCGAGACGACCAGGTCCTGCTCCCGCTTCCGCCCGGCCTCGTACGGGGCCAGGTCGGCCTCGTTGCCGCTGACCGCGTAGCCGCGGACCGCCGTCTCCTGGTCCAGTAGCGCGTTCAGCACCTCCTGCACCTGCACCCGGAGCGGGCCGGTCTTGTCGAGGATCGCGTCGACGTGCGCGCGGTTCTTCGCCGCCACGGCCACCGCGCCACCCGCCAGGGCGATCAGGAGGACGGCGACGACGGTGAGCAGCGTGACGACGCGCTGGCGCAGGGTCCAGTCGCGGATGCCCGTCACCGGCCACCGCCCCGGCTGACCAGCAGCATGGCGACGTCGTCCGCGAGGGGGCCGCCGTTGATCTGCTCGGCGCGCCCGACCAGCCAGGCCGGCAGCTCGGCGAGCGACACGGCGAGGGTCGCCGGGTCGGCGAGCAGACCGCTGAGGCCGGGCACGTCGAGGCGCTCGTCGCCCTCACCGACCCGGCCCTCGATCAGGCCGTCGGTGTACATCAGCAGGGACCAGTCATCGGTGTCGAACTCCAGGTCGTAGGCCACGGGCCGGCGGGGTCGTACGCCGAGCAGCAGGCCGCCGGGTGCCGGAACCGGCACCACCTTGCCCCCGGCGAGCAGCAGCGGCGGCGGATGCCCGGCCAACCGGACGGTGGCCCGGTTGGCGTCGAGGTCCAGCCGCACGGTGGCGACGGTCGCGAAGATCTCCTGGAGCCGGCGCTCGCTCATCAGCACCTGCTCCAGCGCGGGCAGCACCTCGTCGTCGGGGACGCCGGCCAGGATGAGCGCCCGCCAGGCGACCCGCAGTTCCACCCCGAGCGCCGCCTCGTCGACGCCGTGGCCGCAGACGTCGCCGACGATCAGGTCGAGCCGGTCGGGCCGGGTCTGCACCACGTCGAAGAAGTCCCCGCCGATCAGGGCGGCGTGCCGGCCGGGCCGGTAGAAGGTGTGCACCGCGACCACGTCGGTGGTCATCAGCGGCTGGGGCAGCAGGCCCCGTTCGAGGCGCGCGGACTCGGCCTGGCGCAGCTCGACCTCGCGCAGCCGGCGGGCGTTCTCGTCGGCCCGCTTGCGCTCCACCGCGTAGCGCAGCGCCCGGGTCAGCAGCACCCCGTCGACCTGCCCCTTGACCAGGTAGTCCTGGGCGCCCTCGGCGACCGCGACGATGCCGAGGTGCTCGTCGGTGCGGCCGGTCAGCACGCAGACCGCGGCGCCGCTGGACATCTCCAGCACCTGGCGCAGCCCGTCGAGGCCCTGCGCGTCGGGCAGGCCGAGGTCGAGCAGGACGCAGTCCACGCCCATCACCCGCCGCCGCGCCTCGCTGAGGCTGGTCGCCACCAGCAGGTCGATCATCGAATTGGTCTCGGCGAGCAGCTCACCGACCAGGAAGGCGTCGCCCTCGTCGTCCTCGACCAGCAGCACCCGTAACCGCTCGCCGGGAGGCAGGTTGGGGTGCCGCCCCATGCCGCCGTGCGGGTACGGCACGACAGGGGAGCCAGCCATGCCGGTCCCCCGGTGCGGCCGGGCCACCGCCGCGAGACGCGGGAGGTCGCTGGTGATGTCTGACTCCTTCCGAGTGCCCTGCTGATCCTGTATTAGACAACGGTCCCACACAACACCGCGGGCGCGGACGCGGCGGAGATGGGCCGGATCACTGCACGGCAAGGGACAAAAAGGGTGCGGCTCCGTCCGGGGCGCCCCCGCGACTCTCCTCGCCGGCCACCGGGGGTGCAGGATGGGTGCCCACCCCGTCCCGTCCCCCAGGAGAACCCCGTGGGCGCATCCCCCACCAGCGCCGCCGACCACGCGCTGGCCCGGCCACGTCGCCGGGCGGCCGCCGCCGCGGCGGCGCTCGTCGCGCTCGTCGCCGTCGGCGCCGGCACCCTGCTCGACCTGCGCACCCCGGCACCGCGCCCGGCGGACGCGCCGCCGGGCGAGTTCAGCGCCACCCGGGCGTACGAGCACGTCGAGGTGGTCGCCGCCCGGACGCACGTGGCCGGCAGCCCCGCCAACGACCAGGTCCGGGCGCACGTCGAGGGAACGCTGCGCGGCCTCGGCCTGGAGACCGAGGTGCAGGACACCGTCGCGCCCGAGGCCGGCCAGCTCAGCGGGGCGGCCGGCGGGACCACCCTGGCCCGGGTGCGCAACGTGGTGGCCCGGCTGCCCGGCACCGACCCCACGGGCAAGGTCTTCCTCGTCTCGCACTACGACTCCGTGCAGTCCGGGCCGGGCGGCAACGACGACGCCGCCGGCACCTCCGCGATCCTGGAGGTGGCCCGCGCGCTGGCCACCGGCCCCCGGCCGCGCAACGACATCGTCTTCGTGCTCACCGACGCCGAGGAGGCGTGCCTCTGCGGCGCGGCGGCGTTCGCGTCCGGTCACCCGCTGGCCGCCGACGGCGGCGTGGTGCTCAACCTGGAGGCTCGCGGCTCGACCGGCCCCGTGATCATGTTCGAGACCTCGCGGGAGAACGCCGCCCTGGTGGCCGCGTTCGGCCGGGCCGCGCCGCACCCCGTGGGCACCTCGTTCGCCGTGGAGATCTACCGCGCCCTGCCCAACGACACCGACTTCACCGCGTTCCTCGACGCGGACTTCGTCGGGCTGAACTCGGCATACATCGACGGCGCGGCGATCTACCACACCCCGCTGGACACCCCGGCCGCCGTGGACCGGGCCAGCCTCCAGCACCACGGCGACAACGCTCTCGGCCTCGCCCGCGAGTTCGGCCGGGTCGACCTGACCGCGCTCGACGCCGGCCACGACGCCACCTACTTCCCGGTCCCGGGCGGGCTGGTCCGCTACCCCGGCTGGCTGGTCCTGCCGTTGGCGCTGCTCGCGCTCGCCGCCGTGGCGGCTCTCGGCTGGCTCGCCCGGCGGCGGGGTCGCGTCACCGGGCGGCGGCTGGCCGTCGGATTCGGGCTGACGCTGCTGCCCCTCGTGGCGGCCCCGCTCGCCGCGCAGCTGCTCTGGGCGGGGATCACCGCGCTGCGCCCCGGCTACGCCGAGCTGCTCGACCCGTACCGGCCGACCTGGTACCGGCTGGCCGTGGTGGCGCTCGCCGCCGCCGTCCTGTCCGCCTGGTACGCGCTGACCCGCCGCCGCGTCGGCCCGGCCGCGCTCGCGATCGGCGGGCTGGGCTGGCTGGCCGTGCTCGGCGTACTCCTCGCCGTGCTGGTGCCCGGCGGGGCGTACCTGGTCACCTTGCCGGCCCTGGCCGGCGCGCTGGCCGGGCTGGCCGCGCTGCACGCGCGAATCGACGGCCCGTGGCCGGTGCTCGCGTCGACCCTGGCCGCCGCGGTGGCCGTGGTGATCCTGCTGCCCACCGTCGTCCTGCTCTTCCCGGCGCTCGGCATGGCGATGGGCGGCGTCGCGGCCCTGGTGGCGGTGCTGCTCGGCCTGGCCGCGCTGCCGGTGCTCGACCTGCTGCACCCCCGGGCCGGCGGGCAGCGCGGCCTGGCCGCCCTCCGGGCACGCCGGCTCGGCGCGCTGCCGGCCGTCGCCGCCGCGCTGGCGGCCGTGGTGCTCGCCGGGGTCGGGCTCGCCGTCGACCGCTTCGACGCCGCGCACCCCGCGCCCACCCACCTGATGTACGCCCTCGACGCCGGCACCGGCCAGGCCCGCTGGCTCAGCCACGAGGAGGACCCACAGCCCTGGACCGACGGCTACGTCGACGGGGTGACCGAGGTCGCCGACTTCCCCGGGCTGGGCGACGCGGAGCTGCGCGCCGGCCCGGCGCAGGCGGCGGACCTTCCCGCTCCGAAACTGGAGGTGCTCGCGGAGACGACCGCCGGCACCGAGCGCACCCTGCGCCTGCGGCTCGTCCCCCAGCGCCAGGTCCGCCTGACCACCCTGCACGTGGACGCGGCGACGGCGACGGTGCTGCGGGCGGAGGTGGCCGGCCGGGCGGTGCCGGTGGAGGCCCGGGAGGGGCGCTGGGGCTTCGGCCTGGTCTTCCACGCCCCGCCGCCGGAGGGGATCGAGGTGACGCTGACCGTCGCGCCGAAGGCGGGGCCGGTGGCGCTGCGCGCGATGGACGCCAGCGACGGCCTGGACGCCCTGCCCGGCTTCCGGCCCCGCCCGCCCGGCGTGGGGATCGTGGGCTCGCACAGCTCGGAGATGCTCGCCGTGGCCCGCACCTACCCGCTGTAGCCGGCGCGGCGGCGCGGGCCCGACGTTCCCTCCGTGGCCCGCGCCGCCGCCCTCGGCGGCGCTACCGCTCCGGGCGCGGTTCCTCGCGCCGCCACGCCAGGAGCCGGCGGTACGCCGCCACGCCGTCGGGCACCCAGTCCCACTCGGTGAGCCGCCGGCCCAGCTCCTCCTCGCTGAGGAAGGCGTGCCACGCGACCTCGGTGGCCTGCGGGTCGACCGGCACGTCGCAGCGGACCTCGTAGATTGCCGACCACCAGGTGTGCTCCGGCGCGTCGTAGAGGAAGGTGAACAGCGGCGTGGGGTCGGGCAGCCCCGGCACGCCCAGCTCCTCCCGCGCCTCGCGCCGCGCCGCCTCGTCGTACGACTCGCCCGCGCCGACCACCCCGCCGACGAACATGTCGTACCGCGACGGGAAGACCAGCTTCCGTTCGGTGCGCCGGTGCACGAAGACCTCCCCCGCCGCGTTGCGCACCAGGACGAACGCGCAGCGGTGCCGGAGCCTGCGGGCGTACGCGTCGCCGCGCCGGGCCCGGCCCACCACCCGGTCGTGCTCGTCCACGACGTCCAGCAGCTCGTCCGCCGAGAGCGGCGCGTCGTCGTCAGCTCTGTCCTGGGTCACTACTTCCACCGGAAGTGGACGAAGAGGCGGCCGAAGTTCTTCGAGTCCTTCTCGACGCGGTGGTAGAGCTGCTTGACGTCCTTCTGGTCGAGGAAGCGCAGCACCCGCTTCTTGAGCTGGCCGGAGCCCTTGCCGGGGATGATCTCGACGAGGGTGGCCTTCTTCGCCACCGCCTCGTCCATGATCCCGCGCAGGGCCCGGTCGATGTCCTGGCCCTTGTTGAAGATCTCGTGCAGGTCCAGCTTCAGCTTCATCGCGCACCCGCCGGCGGCTCACGTCCCATGACGCCGATGGTAGGCCGCCCGCCCCCGCGCGCCCGCCCGGCCGGGACGCGCCCGCCCAGCCACGCCGCGCCCGCGGGAACGCGGGCTCACGGCCGCGCGCGAACGCGCGGCCGGGGCCGTCCTGCGACGGCACCGCACGTGCGCCCCGGTGATCAGGACGCCATGGACGTCACGCGGCAGTTTTAGGGTCCATGGGGTCCTGATCACCCCCGACGGCCCGCGTCGCGCGCTCCGGCGGCGGACACGCGGCGGGCGGGGCGGCTCGACAGAGCTGCCCCGCCCGCCGCGTGTCCGGGTGCCGTCAGCGACCACCCTCCACCCGGGTCCGCACCCGGTCCAGGGCGGTGCGGTAGTCGTCGTTGCCGCTGTGCATGGCCGCCGCGATACGCAGGTGCCGCAGCGCGTCGGCGTGCCGGTTCAGCCGCTCCAACGTCCGGCCCAGCACGTGGTGGGCGTAGTGGTCGGCGGGGTCCCGGTCGATCAGCTCCCGCAGCTGCGCCTCGGCCCGGTTGAGCTGGGCCGACTGGAAGTACGCCCGGGCCAGCAGCTGCCGTACCGAGGCGTTGCCGGGCTCGGCCTCGACGATCGGCTCCAGCAGCCGGGCCGCTCCGTTCGGGTCTCCGGCCTCGAAGAACATGGTCGCCCGCCGGTACTCGGCCAGAAGATCCATTCGACCCACCCCCTCGTGTCCCGTCGCCACTTCACCGACGCTGGCACAACACCCGCCGTACCGCGACTGTTCCCGGCCGGGAATCGCGCGGGGTCAGGCGGAGGCGTCGTGCCGGCCGGCGGCCAGCTCCCAGGCGCGGACGCCGCCGACGATGCCGGCGGTGTTCGGCACCACCACCACGTCGTCGCCCATCCGCGCGAGCTGTTCGGGGCGGATCAGCCGCGAGTTGCCTCCGCCGAGGTAGAGCCGGTCCCAGCGGAACACCGGCCGCAGCCCGTCCACGACCTGCCGGATCCGGCGGGACCAGAACGCGTCGCCGAGCCGCCGCCGCTCCGGCTCGCCGACGTACGTGTCGTAGGTGGTGCCCCAGCGCACCGGGGCGTGCGACAGCTCCAGGTGCGGTGCGAGCACCCCGCCGTCGAAGAGCGCGCTGCCCAGCCCGGTGCCGAGGGTCAGCACCAGCTCGCAGCCGGTCCCGGCCACCACCCCGGCCCCGTGCACCTCGGCGTCGTTGAGCACCAGCGCCGGCACCCCGAACGCCTCGGCGAGCGCGGTCCGCGCGTCGTACCCGGACCACTGCCCGACCAGGTCCGGGTCGACCTTCGAGCGGGGGCCGGAGCGGGTCACGTAGTGCGGGGTGGCCACCACCACCCCGTGCCGGATCATCCCGGGCAGGCCGACGGTGAGCCGGTCCGCCGTGGGCAGCCGGCCGCCCAGGTCGAGCAGCGTCTTGACGAAGAGCGCCGGCGGCAGGGGGTACGGCGTGGGCACCCGCAGCGGCCGGGCCCGCATCGTGCCCGCCCCGTCCAGCACGGACGCCTTGATCCCGCCGCCGCCACAGTCGATCGCCAGAGTCGTCACCACCTGAGCAGTGTGCCGCGTGCCCCCGGATCCCCGTTCGCGATCTTGCACCTTCGGCCCCGCCTCCGCGGCATTCATCCCATCTGCCCGGGCGCGAACTGCAAGATCGCGGGGGACGGCGGAGGGCGGGGGCGGGGGTGGGGGCGGATAGGGTGCGCGTTGATGAGTGCGACGTTGATCGTGAAGGGGCTGGCCGCGGGGCACGGGGACCGGGCGCTGTTCGCGGGGCTGGACCTGGTGGTCGCCCCGGGGGACGTGGTGGGACTGGTCGGGCCGAACGGGGCGGGCAAGTCGACGCTGCTGCGTACCCTCGCCGGGTCGCTGCCGGTCGAGGCCGGCAGCGTGACGCTCAGCCCGCCCACGGCGAGCGTCGGGCACCTGCCGCAGGAGCCCGAGCGGCGCCCCGGCGAGGCCGTCCGGGACTTCCTGGCCCGGCGCACCGGCGTCACCGCCGCGCAGGCCGCGCTCGACGCGGCGACCACGGCGCTCACCGACGGCGCGCCCGGCGCCGACGACGCCTACTCCGAGGCGCTGGAGCGCTGGCTCGCCCTCGGCGGCGCGGACCTGGAGGAACGGGCCGGGCAGGTGGCCGCCGAGCTGGGCCTCGCGGTGGACCTGGACCACCCGATGACCGGCCTCTCCGGCGGCCAGGCGGCCCGGGCCGGGCTGGCCTCGCTGCTGCTCAGCCGCTACGACGTCTTCCTGCTCGACGAGCCGACCAACGACCTGGACCTGGCCGGCCTGGAGCGGCTGGAGGACTTCGTCACCGGGCTGCGCGCCGGCACGGTGCTGGTCAGCCACGACCGGGAGTTCCTCGCCCGCACGGTGACCCGGGTGCTGGAGCTGGACCTGCACCAGCAGCAGATCCGGCACTACGGCGGCGGCTACGCGGGCTACCTGGAGGAGCGCGAGGTGGCCCGCCGGCACGCCCGCGAGGAGTACGACGAGTACGCCGACACCCGGGCCGGGCTGGAGGCGCGCGCCCGTACCCAGCGGGCCTGGATGGAGAAGGGCGTCAAGAACGCCCGCCGCAAGGCCACCGACAACGACAAGATCGGCCGCAAGTTCCGGGCGGAGGCGACCGAGAAGCAGGCGGCCAAGGCGAAGCAGACGGAGCGGCTGATCGAGCGGCTGGACGTGGTCGAGGAGCCCCGCAAGGAGTGGGAGCTGCGGATGGAGATCGCCGCCGCGCCCCGCGCCGGCGCGGTGGTGGCCTCGCTGCGCGACGCCGTCGTACGCCGGGGCGACTTCACCCTCGGCCCGGTGACCCTCCAGATCGACTGGGCCGACAAGGTGGCGGTGACCGGGGCGAACGGCTCCGGAAAGTCCACCCTGCTCGCCGCCCTGCTGGGCCGGCTCCCCCTGGACTCCGGGCATGCCGCGCTGGGCCCGGGCGTGGTGGTCGGCGAGGTGGACCAGGCCCGGGGGCTGTTCCTCGGCGACGTGCCGCTGATCGACGCCTTCGGTGCCGCCGTACCGCGGCTGTCACCGGCGGACGCGCGGACGCTGCTGGCCAAGTTCGGCCTGCGCGCCGGGCACGTGCTGCGCCCGGCGGCGACGTTGTCGCCGGGCGAGCGGACCCGGGCGGCGCTGGCGCTGCTCCAGGGGCGCGGCGTCAACCTGCTGGTGCTGGACGAGCCGACGAACCACCTGGACCTGCCGGCCATCGAACAGCTGGAGTCGGCGCTGGCGAGCTACCCGGGCACGCTGCTGCTGGTCACCCACGACCGGCGGATGCTCGACGCCGTGACCACCAACCGGCGGCTACGGGTGGCGGCCGGGCGGATCGCCGAGGATTGATCCGTGCCGACCCGCCCGCCGCGGGTGAGAATGGCCCCATGCTCAAGTGGGAGTACGCGCTGCTGGTCCGCCGCCGCCAGGCGGCCACCAACGACATCGGTTGGGAGGTCGTCTTCGTCTGGTACGGCCCGGACGGCTCGATGGTCGACGTGACGCCCTACGGCGACACCGCCCTGGCCCACCTGAACCGGGCCGGCGACCAGGGCTGGGAGCTGGTCGCGATGAGCGAGGACCCGTCCCTGCCCGGCAACAACGAGCTGCACCGCTACCACCTCAAGCGGCCGAAGGCGGCCGTCCCGCCGCCCCGGCAGCGGATGCGCGGCGGCGGGCGTCCGCGGCGGACCATCAGCGGCTGACCGCGTCCGGCCCCGCGCCGGGCATACCCCGCGGGGATGCGGGTAACGGCCGGCGGGAGGTGGGCCGGATGGTCGCGCTGGCACAGAACCCGCCCTCGGCCGAGCGGCTGCGG
This sequence comes from Micromonospora sp. CPCC 205561, assembly GCF_036906775.1. Taxonomy (NCBI): domain Bacteria; kingdom Bacillati; phylum Actinomycetota; class Actinomycetes; order Micromonosporales; family Micromonosporaceae; genus Micromonospora; species Micromonospora sp. CPCC 205561. The sequence continues at coordinate 58,499 of NZ_JBAKHV010000018.1, forward strand.
GCGGTCGACGAGTTCCTCGCCGAGTCGTGGTCGGACCAGGCCCGCCACGACGACCGGCTGCGCGATCTGGCGGTCGAGGTGCGTTTCGACCGGGGGGTCGCCCACCTCGGCGGCGAGGTCGCGCGGGATTCCGAGCTGCGCCTGGTACGGGACCGGTTGGGCCGCCTCGCCGGGGTGCTCGGCGTCTGGTGCCGGGTACGCGTCGGCGGGCGCGACCCGGTGGTGGTCGATCTGGGCTGCGGCGACACCAAGCAGTGGCCGGGCAACCTGGGGCTGGACCTCTTCCCGGCCCCGGGGGTGGACGCGGTGGCGGACCTCTCCGGCGCGCTGCCGCTGGCCGACGACTCGGTGGACGTCCTCTTCGCGGTGCACATCCTGGAGCACCTGTTCGACTTCCTGCCGCTGGTCGACGAGTGCCACCGGGTGCTCCGGCCGGGCGGCGTGCTGCACGTGATGAGCCCGTGGTGGCGGCACGTGAACGCCGTCGCCGACCCGACGCACGTCCGGCTGCTCGACGTGCAGACAATCAAGGGGATCTGCCTCAAGCGCCCGCCGGGCACCCCGCGCTGGAACCCGCTGCACGTCGGCTGCGACGGTGCCTCGATCTTCGCCGACCTCACCCCGCTGGCCCCGGGAGCGGACGGCCCCACCCCCGCCCACCTGGCCCGCTTCTTCGACTGACCCGGGGCGGGGCTCAGCGGCCGAGGGTGCTCTCGCGGGGGGCGAGGCGCCAGGGCGCGGAGAGCTCCCGGGGCGGCGCCGCCCGGTCCCCGTCGATGCGGCCGGCCAGCAGCTCCACCGCCAGCCGGGCGATGCGCTCCTTGTCGGGCGCGACGGTGCTGAGGGTGGGCACGGAGAAGCGGCCGTCCTCGATGTCGTCGAAGCCGGCCACCGCCACGTCCTCCGGGACCCGCAGCCCCGCCTCGTGCAGGGCGCGCAGGGCGCCGAGGGCGAGGGTGTCGTTGAAGCAGAAGACGGCGTCGGGGCGTACGCCGGAGGTGAGCAGGGCCCGCATCGCGGCGGCGCCGTCCGCGCGGTGCCAGGCCGTCGCGGGCGCCACCAGCCGCTCGTCGTACGGAAGGCCGAGCCCGGCCAGCGCGGCGGCGTAGCCGGCGAGCCGGAGCCGGGCGCTGGCCCCCTCGGGGGTGCGCTGCGAGCCGATGGCGGCGATCCGGCGGCGGCCGAGCCCGGCGAGGTGGGCGGTGATCTCCCGGGCGGCGCCCACGTTGTCGATCCCGACGTGGTCGGCGGGGCCGTGGTCGACCCGCTCGCCGAGCAGCACCATCGGGGTGCCGTGCAGGCCCGTGAGATCCTCGGCGGTGAGCGCCAGCGGGCTGAAGATCAGCCCGTCGATCAGGTGCTCGGTGATGCCCGAGGCGACCACCCGTTCCTGCTCGCGGCCGCCGCCGGTCTGGTCGATGAGCACCGTCCAGCCTAGGTCGGCCGCCGCCGTGACGACGTGCCGGGCCAGCTCGGCGAAGTAGGGGATGTCCAGCTCGGGCACCGCGAAGGCGATCACGCCGGTGCGCCCCTTGCGCAGGTTCCGCGCCGAGAGGTTGGGGCGGTAGTTCAGCTCGGCGATGGCCTCCTCGACCCGGGCCCGGGTGTCGGGTCGGACGTGCACGTAGCCGTTGACCACGTTGGAGACGGTCTTCACCGACACACCGGCCCGCTCCGCCACGTCCTTGAGCCTGTGCCGCACCCCGCGACCATCCGCCATGAGTGGGGACTTTACCGGGTCGGGTGGGCTTTACAACGTTGCTTACAACGTTGTACAAACCAGGGGCACCGGGTGACCACGGTCACCCGGCACCGGCAATGAGGAAAGGTGGCACCCCCCTTGCGGACCGCGCAGCTCACCATCGACCCGGCCTTCGCGATCGGACCGGCCGACCGGCGACTCTTCGGCTCGTTCGTCGAGCACATGGGCCGCTGCGTCTACGGCGGGGTCTACGAGCCCGGGCACCCCAGCGCCGACCCGCTCGGGCTGCGCGGCGACGTGCTGGAGCTGACCCGCGAGCTGGGCGTCTCCGTGGTCCGCTACCCCGGCGGCAACTTCGTCTCCGGCTACCGCTGGGAGGACGGCGTCGGCCCGGTCGGTGACCGCCCCCGCCGGCTCGACCTGGCCTGGAAGACCATCGAGACCAACGCCTTCGGGCTCGACGAGTTCATGACCTGGGCCGCCCAGGCGGGCGTCGAGCCGATGATGGCCGTCAACCTCGGTACCCGGGGCGTGCAGGAGGCCTGCGACCTGCTGGAGTACACGAACCACCCGGGCGGGACCCAGCTGTCCGACCTGCGCCGCAAGCACGGCGCCGAGCAGCCGTACGGGGTGCGGCTCTGGTGCCTGGGCAACGAGCTGGACGGCCCGTGGCAGGTCGGCCACAAGACCGCCGACGAGTATGGCCGGCTGGCCGCCGAGACCGCCCGGGCCATGAAGATGATCGACCCGTCGATCAGCCTGGTCGCCTGCGGCAGCTCCAACCGGACGATGTCCACCTTCGCCTCCTGGGAGGCGACCGTGCTGGAGCACACCTACGAGCACGTCGACTACATCTCCGCGCACACCTACTACGACCCGTCCGACGGCGACCGGGCCAGCATCCTGGCCTCCGCCGTCGACATGGACAACTTCATCCGCGAGGTCGTCGCCACCGCCGACCACGTGGCCGCCAAGCAGCGGCACAGGCGGAAGCTCAAGATCTCCTTCGACGAGTGGAACGTCTGGTACCAGTCCCGCCTCCAGGCCGACCTGGACCGGCGCGGCTGGGTCGAGGCACCGGCGCTGATCGAGGACGACTTCACCGCCGTCGACGCGGTGGTGGTCGGCGACCTGCTGATCACCCTGCTCCGGCACGCCGACCGGGTCGGGGTCGCCTGCCAGGCCCAGCTCGCCAACGTCATCGCCCCGATCCGCACCCGCACCGGCGGGCCGGCGTGGCGGCAGAGCATCTTCCACCCGTTCGCGCTGACCGCCCGGCACGCCCGCGGCACGGTGCTGCGCACCGAGCCGGTCTGTCCGACCTACGAGACCAAGAGGTACGGCGAGGTCCCGGTGCTCGACACCGTGGCCGTGCACGACGAGGAGACGGGCGAGCTGACCGTGTTCGCCGTCAACCGGGGCTCGGACGACCTGGCGGTGGAGCTGGATCTGCGCGGCCTGCCCGGGCTGTCCGGTCGATCGCACCTGAGCCTCGCCGCGGGGGACGACCCGACGGCGACGAACACCGAGGCGGAGCCCGACCGCGTGACGCCCCGGCAGCTGACCGACCCCACCACCGACGGCGGCCGGTGCTCCGTGCGCCTGCCCGCCGTCTCCTGGAACGTGCTGCGCTTCACCCCCACCGGTCGCTGACCGTCGTACCGCCCCTGAGCAGCACAATTGATCCCGTCCCCCAAGGAGTGAACGAACATGATCCAGAACGAGATGAGCCGACGGCGCCTGCTCGGCATGGGCCTCGGCCTCGGCGCGGCGGCCTCGCTGACGCTGGCCGGCTGCGGCGGCGGTGACGACGACGCGGGCCCGGCCGCCGGCAACGGCGGCAAGGACTACACCGGCCCGAAGGTGGACCTGAAGCTCTGGAACGGCTTCACCGGCGGCGACGGCGACATCTTCAAGGCGCTGGTGAACCAGTTCAACACCGAGCACCAGAACATCGCCGTCACGATCGCGACCTACCAGTGGGAGGACTACTACAACAAGCTCCCCGGCGCGGCCTCCAGCGGCAACGGCCCGGACATCGCGGTCATGCACATGGACCAGCTCGCCACCTTCGCCGCCCGTGGCGTGATCACCGAGCTGGACGACGTGGCCAAGACGCTGGAGCTGAGCGAGGGCGACTTCGCCCCCACCGTCTGGAAGGGCGGGCTCTACAACTCCAAGCGCTACGGCATCCCGCTGGACATGCACCCGCTCGGCTTCTACTACAACAAGGGGGTCATGCAGAAGGCCGGGCTGGACCCGAACAAGCCCCCGACGACGAAGGACGACTACACCGCCGCGCTGACGGAGCTGAAGAAGTCCGGTGTGCAGGGCTTCTGGATCAGCCCGTTCCAGTTCACCGGCGGCATGACCTTCTACTCGCTGCTGCACCAGTGGGGCGGCAGCGTCTTCGACGCCGAGGCCGCCAAGGCCACCTTCAACTCCGACCAGGCGGTCGAGGCCTGCACCTGGCTCACCGACCTGATCAAGCAGGGCCACTCCCCCGCCAACGTCGGGCAGGACGCCGACTACCTGGCCTTCAAGAGCGGCAAGAACGCCTTCAACTGGAACGGCATCTGGCAGATCAACGACCTGAAGAAGAGCGCGGACGTCCAGTGGGGCGTGGCGCCGCTGCCGCAGATCGGCAGCAAGCCGGCCGCCTGGGCCAACTCGCACAACTTCACGATCGTCAAGCAGCGCGCCAACGACGCCAACAAGGTCTCCGCGGCGAAGGTCTTCATCAACTGGCTCAGCCAGCACTCCCTGGACTGGGCCAAGGGCGGCCAGGTGCCGGCCCGCAAGGCGGTCCGGGAGGACGCCGGCTTCAAGGCGCTGACCGAGGTCAACGCGCTCGCCCCCGAGCTGGAGTACGCCGCCTTCCCGCCGGCGGCCCCGGGCCTCGGCGAGGTCATGACCACCTTCTACAACTCGTTCAACGAGGCGGCGCTGGGCAAGAAAACCCCCAAGCAGGCGCTGGACGACGGGGTGGCCAAGGCCAACAAGCAGCTCGAGGACAACCGCAAGAAGTACGGGAACTGAGTTCCCGTGGCGGACGTGATCGAGGTCGGGGCGGCGCGTGACGGCGCGCCGCCCCCCGCGGCGGGCACCGCCCGGCGGGGCGGGGCGGCGGGGCGGAGCGGGCGCGCGACGCCCTACCTCTTCCTCGCCCCGTACCTGCTCCTGTTCGGGCTCTTCGGGCTGCTGCCGATCCTGCTCGGCGTCTGGCTGAGTGTGCACCAGTGGGACTTCCAGCTGCCCAACCGGCCCTTCGTCGGGCTGGACAACTACCGGGAGCTCTTCTCCAGCGACTCGGCCGTCTACGGCGACTGGTGGCAGAGCATCCGGGCCACCGCCATCTTCACCGTCTTCTCGGTGCCGCTGCTGGTGGTCGTCCCGCTCGGGCTGGCGCTGCTGCTGAACGGCTCGTTCCCGGGCCGCACCTTCTTCCGGGCGGTCTACTTCGCGCCGTACGTGCTGGGCGTGGCGGTGATCGGCCTGCTCTGGCGGTTCCTGCTCGACGCCAACCTGGGACTGGTCAACCGGCTGGCCGGAGCCGTCGGGCTGCCGGCCGACACGCCCTGGGTGACGGACGTGCCGTGGGCCTGGGTCTCGCTGGTCGGGGTGACCGTCTGGTGGACCTCCGGCTTCAACGCGGTGATCTACCTGGCCGGGCTCCAGGACATCCCGGCGGAGCTGTACGAGGCCGCGCGGATGGACGGCGCTACGGCCTGGGACCGGTTCCGGCACGTGACGCTGCCCGGGCTGCGTCCGGTGCTGCTCTTCGTGATCACCACGACCGTGCTCGCCTCGGCGAACGTGTTCGGCCAGTCGTTCCTGATCACCCAGGGCGCGCCGGGCACGGAGACCCGCACGGTGGTCTGGTTCATTGTCGAGGAGGGGCTGCGGGACAACGACGCCGGTCGCGCCGCCGCGATGAGCATCGTGTTCGCCCTGATGCTGGCGGTGGTGAGCATCGCCAACTTCCGCCTCTTCCGCTACCGGGAAGACTGAGGGGACCACCATGACGACGCCCACGCGCACCACCCGCGCCCCGGGGACGGCGCTGCGCCGCAGCGCGCTCTACGCCGCCCTGGTCGCCCTCACCCTGGTCTTCCTGCTGCCGCTGGCGTGGATGGTCATCACGTCGCTGAAGACCTACACCGGGGCCCAGCAGATCCCGCCGACCTGGCTGCCGGACCCCATCTCCGGATACGGCTACGAGCAGGTCCTGAACAACTCCGCCAACCCCGTGCTGCGCTGGTTCGCCAACAGCATGCTCTCCGCCACGGCGCACGCGCTGCTGGTGCTGGCGACCGCCTCGACGGCCGCGTACGCCCTGGCCCGGATGCGGTTCCGCGGCCGCAAGGTGATCTTCGCGCTCATCGTCGGGACGCTGTTCATCCCGCCGACCTCGCTGATCATCCCGAACTTCCTCATCGTGGACGAGCTGAACTGGATCGACACGCTGACCGTGGTGATCGTCCCCGGGGCGGCGAGCGCGTTCGGGGTGTTCTTCCTGCGGCAGTTCTTCCTCTCGCTGCCCCGGGAGCTGGAGGAGGCCGCGGTGCTCGACGGGGCCAACCAGTGGCAGATCTTCTGGAAGGTGGTGCTGCCGCTGTCGAAGCCGGCGTTGGCCACCCTCGCGGTCCTGTCGTTCCTGACCAACTGGAACGACTTCCTCTGGCCGATCTTCGTGCTGTTCAGCCCGGAGACGCTCACCCTGCCGCCGGGCCTGGGCCTGCTCCAGGGCTCGTACGTCACCGACTATCCGGTGATCATGGCGGGGGCGGTGCTGGCCAGCGTGCCGGTGCTGATCCTCTTCGTCCTCGCCCAGCGGCACATCATCCAGGGCGTCTCCCGCAGCGGCCTGAAGGGATGAGGGCGGGGCCGACCCGGCGACGCGGCGCGGCGGCGCTCGCCGTCGCGCTGCTCCTCGCCGGCTGTGGTGGCGCAACCGAACCCTCGAAGACAGGAGACGACGCGCGGATGTTCACCAACCCGGTCGTACGCACCGACGCCCCGGACCCGCAGGCCATCCGGGTGGGCGACACCTGGTACCTGTTCCACACCAACGCCGGCGGCCGGAACGTACCGGTGCTCACCTCCACCGACCTGGTCGACTGGACGCCCGCCGGTGACGCGCTGCCGCAGCTGCCGGCGTGGGCGGACGCCGGGAAGAACTGGGCGCCCGAGGTGATCGAGCTGGCCCCGGACCGGTTCCTGCTCTACTACACGGTCGCCGGGCGCGAGTCGGGCCGGCAGTGCGTCGGCCGGGCCGTGGCGAGCGCCCCGCAGGGGCCGTACCGGGACGACTCGACCGCCCCGCTGATCTGCCAGGCGGAGCTGGGCGGGGCCATCGACGCCAGCCCGTTCCGGGACACCGACGGCAGCCTCTGGCTGCTCTGGAAGAACGACGGCAACGCCATCGGGGTGGACACCTGGCTCTGGTCGCAGCGCCTCTCCGACGACGGGCTGCGCCTGGTCGGCGAGCCGACGAAGCTGCTGAGGCAGACCGAGCCGTGGGAGGGCACCCTCATCGAGGGCCCGTTCTTCCACCGGCAGGACGGCAGGCTCTTCCTCTTCTTCGCCGCCAACGCCTACGACCGGGCCGAGTACGCCCAGGGCTACGCGGTCTGCGAGTCGCCGAGCGGGCCGTGCGTGAAGGCCCCGGAGAACCCGATCCTGAAGTCCAACGAGGCCGCCTCGGGCCCCGGCCACGCCTCGATGGTGGTCAAGGACGGGCGCACCTGGCTGCTCTACCACGCCTGGCCGCCCGGCCAGGAGGGCAGCGTCGACCCGGGGCGCCAGGTCTGGCTCGACGAGGTCGTCTGGACCGACGGCAGACCCGTGGTCAAGGGCCCCACGGCCGAGCCGCAGCAGCGGCCCTGACCGGGGACCCTGAAGGCGGCCGGCCCGCAAGAGCGCACGCACGACCCGCGGACACCGACAGCGCGGCACCCGACAGGATCGGGTGCCGCGCTGTCGGCGTACACCGGGGGAAGCGTGACCGCACCGCGGCGGGCGGCCCCGGAGGGTTTCCGGGGAGCCCACCCGAGACGAGCCGGAACCCCGCCCGGGATCAGACGGAGGCCGGTTTCCTGGAATCCGGGGTCGAGGGACGCTGGGCGAGACGGTTGCGGCGGTAGCCGTAGCCGAAGTAGACCAGCACGCCGAGCAGCATCCACGCGGCGAACCGCAGCCAGGTCTCCACCGACAGGTTCAGCATCAGGTAGAAGCAGGCCAGCGCCGACACGATCGGCAGGACCGGCGAGAAGGGCACCCGGAACGGGCGGTCCAGGTCCGGGCGCTTGCGGCGCAGGATCGGCACCGCGACCGAGACCAGCACGAACGCGGCGAGCGCGCCGATGCTGACCAGGTCGGCCAGCGCCGACAGCGGCAGGAAGCCGGCCAGCAGCGCGACCGCCACCGTCATGATCGCCGAGATCCGGTACGGGGTGCCCCAGCGCGGGTGCACCTTCGCGATCGACGGCGGGATCAGCCCGTCGCGGCTGATGGCGAAGCCGATCCGGCCCATGGCCACCAGGTCGACCAGGATCACGCTGGTCAGGCCGGCCACGGCGGCGATGGAGACGAGGATGCCGGCCCACTCGGCGCCGACCGCGTTGAAGGCCGCCGCGATGGGGGCGCCCCGGTCGATCTCGCCGTACGGCACCATGCCCACCACGACCAGCGAGACGCCGATGTAGAGCACGGTGGAGATCAGCAGCGTGCCGAGCAGGCCGAGGGTGAGGTCCCGGCGAGGCCGCTTCGTCTCCTCGCCGAGGTTGGCGACCGCCTCGAAGCCGGTGTACGCGAAGAAGACCACCGCTGCGGCGCTGAGCACCCCGACGAAGCCGAACACCGAGGGCTCCAGGCCGAAGAGCGCCTGGGTGACGGGCTGCTTGATGCCGTCCTCGCCCCCGCCGGCGGGCTGTGCCGGCGGGACGAACGGGGTGAGGTTGGCGGCCTTCACGAAGAACAGGCCGGCGACCACGATGAAGACGCAGATGGCGACCTTGACCAGCACCAGCAGGTTGGTCACCCGGGCCGACTCGCGGATGCCGACGATCGCCACGACGCCGAGCAGCAGCACGACGCCGATCGCCCCGACGTTGACGACGCTGCCCTCCTCGCCGAACCAGGCGGTGGGCAGGCCGACGAGTTCGGCCAGGTAGCCGGACCAGCCCCGGGCCACCACCGCGGCGCCGAGCGCGAACTCCAGCAGCAGGTCCCAGCCGATGATCCAGGCGACGATCTCGCCCATGGTCGCGTACGCGTAGGTGTAGGCGCTGCCGGCGGCCGGCACGCTGGACGCCAGTTCGGCGTAGCAGAGGGCGGCGAGCAGGGCGACCAGGCCGGCGATGGCGAACGAGATCACCACGCCGGGCCCGGCGCTGTCCCGGGCCTCGATGCCGGTGAGGGTGAAGATGCCGGTGCCGATCACGATGCCGATGCCGAAGCCGGTCAGGTCGCGGGCGCCGAGGCGGCGTTTCAGCCCGGGCCCGCCGTCGCCGCCGTCGGCCTCGCTCTGGGCGATAATGTCCCTGATCGGTTTGGTACGCAGCACGGACACGCCGCTCACCCCTCCCCACCGTCCGGGCCACCCCCGTGGCCGCTGCCGGGCGTTGCTACCCAGGGCGGACCCCGCCCAACCACCACGTCCCACCCATTCTGGGCAGCACGTGCGGTGTGCGGCCGGTCACGGTGGGCTGCGTGGCCTCCACCACAGGGGGGAGCCGGCGCAGCCGGACGGATCGATCCCGCCCAGACCCTTGCGCACACCCCGAGAGGTGTGAAAATTTCCTACCAGCGGCAGATTGTCGACGGCGAATCTTGCCGTCTGCCTGCCGCGACGAAACTCTGACACGGGAGCCCCAACGAAGGGACACACCGCATGAAGGCAACTCGGCTCGGAGCGGCCGGGCTGACCGCCGCGCTGCTCGGCGCGCTCGTCGCCGCCACCCCCGCGAGCGCGGCGCCCGACGCGGCGACCACCGCCTCCACCACCACCTGCGTCACCGACCCGGCCACGCCGAAGCGGCAGTTCCGGGCCATGTGGATCTCGTCGGTCGTCAACATCGACTGGCCGACCAAGGCGTCCCAGACCTCGCCGGACCGGATCGCCACGCAGCAGGCCGAGTACCGCGGGCTGCTCGACCTCGCCGAGCGGCTCAACCACAACGCCGTCGTCGTCCAGATCCGGCCGACCGCCGACGCGTTCTGGCCCTCGCCCCACGAGCCCTGGTCGGAATACCTGACCGGGGTCCGCGGGCAGGACCCGGGCTGGGACCCGCTGAAGTTCGTGGTCGAGGAGGCGCACAAGCGGAACCTGGAGTTCCACGCCTGGTTCAACCCGTACCGCGTCTCCATGCCCGCCCCGGGCGGTGCCGGCGCGGACATCAACCAGCTCGCGCCGAACCACCCGGTGCGCGAGCACCCCGAGTGGACCTTCGCCTACCCGCCGGCCGGGGTCGCCGGCAGCCGGCTCTACTACAACCCCGGCATCCCGGAGGTCCGCGAGTTCGTGCAGACCGCGATGATGGACGCGGTCAAGCGGTACGACATCGACGGCGTGCACTTCGACGACTACTTCTACCCCTACCCGAGCGGCACCCACCAGATGCCCGACGACGCCACCTTCGCGGCGCACAACCGGGGCTTCACCGACAAGGCCGACTGGCGGCGGGACAACATCAACCTGCTGGTCCAGGAGATGAACGCCAAGATCAAGGCCGAGAAGCCGTGGGTCAAGTTCGGCGTCAGCCCGTTCGGCATCTGGCGCAACCAGTCGGCCGACCCGCTGGGCTCGGACACCACCGGCAGCCAGTCGTACGACATCATCTCCGCCGACACCCGCAAGTGGGTCAAGGAGGAGTGGGTCGACTACATCGTGCCGCAGCTCTACTGGTACATCGGCCAGTACCCGGCCGCCGACTACGCCCGGCTGGTGCCGTGGTGGGCGGACGTGGTGAAGGGCACCCGGGTGCAGCTCTACATCGGGCAGGCCGACTACAAGAGCGGCGACCCGGTCTACGGGCCCTTCTGGCAGAACCCGCGCGAGCTCTCCGACCACCTGACGCTCAACCGGGCGCACCCGGAGGTCCTGGGCAACGTCCACTTCTCCGCCGTGCAGGTGCGGGCCAACCGGCTCGGCGCCACCGACATCTACGCCGCCGAGCACTACTCCCGGCCGGCACTGATCCCGACCATGTCGCACCTGCCGAAGAAGCCGCTGCTCATGCCGGTGGTCACCAAGGCCGCCCGGGAGGCCGACGGGATCCGCCTGAACTGGCGCCAGCCGGCCGACGGCGTGGGCCCGCTCGGCACCGCCACGTCGTACGCGGTCTACCGCCTCGACGGGATCGACCTGGCCGGCCGATGCGACCTCGCCGACGCGGCGCACCTGGTCGACACGGTCCGCGCGAGCGGCACCCGGACGCAGTCCTGGGTGGACACCACCGCCGAGGCCGGCAAGCGGTACACCTACTACGTGACCGCGCTCGACCGGCTGGCGAACGAGAGCCCGGCCAGCCCGCCGGCCTTCGTCCGCTGAGGTAGGACCGGATGCCCCGGGTGCCCCTGGCACCCGGGGCATTCGTCTGTTTCGACGCCTGTCCTCAAATCTCGGCGAGCACCGCATCCCCCGGAACGATCATTGGCCGACACTGATCGGCACTCCGGTGACCCGCCGGTAACCCCCGTCCCACCCGCACACCCCCCTGCGGAGGTAAACCGTGCCCAGACGTCTCACCACCCTGCTCGCCTCAGCCGCGCTCACGACGCTCTTCGTCTTCGGGGTCTCCTCCCCCGCCGCCGCCGTCACGCCCGCGCAGAAGCTCTCCGTCCTGTCCGGCTGGACGCAGACCAGCGCCAGCAGCTACAACTCCTGGAACTCCGGCCGGCTCAACCAGGGTGCCTGGGCCGCGTACGGCTTCAACTGGTCGACCGACTACTGCTCGTCGAGCCCCGACAACCCGCTCGGCTTCAGGTTCAACCTCTCCTGCCACCGGCACGACTTCGGCTACCGCAACTACAAGGCGATGGGTCAGTTCCCGGCGAACAAGGCTCGCATCGACGACGCCTTCTACGCCGACCTCAAGCGGGTCTGCGCCACGTACAACACCGCCGTGCGGCCCGCCTGCACCAGCCTCGCGTGGACGTACTACCAGGCCGTCCGGGCCTTCGGCTCGCTCGCCGCGGTGCAGCAGGCCGACATCGACCGCGCCGCCCGGATCAAGGCCGACGGCGAACGCCGCGCCGCCCTGAACCGCTGACCCGTACCGCCCGGGGGTCCGTGTCCCGTCCCGCCGACGGACGCGGACCCCGACCGGCGCGGGCCGGCGGGCGCCGCCGTCACGCGTGCCCGGTGTGGTGGTGACTGCGGTCCGGGGCGACCGGCCGACGGGAGGCCGCCCGCAGATGCCCGGCGCCGAACCTCGCCGAGCCCGCCGCCAGATCCGGATGCTCGACGCCGAGCGCCAGCGCCGCCGCCTCCTCCAGCCCCAGCTCCGCCCCCTCGCCGTACGCGCCGTCGAAGGCCGCGTCGCCCAGCCCTCGGCGCAGCTCCCCCTGGCGCTGGGCCCAGTACCCGCCGTAGATGCCCGGGGCGCAGCGCATGCTCGCCCGGGTCGCCCCCGCCGCGCCGAACAGGCGGGCCGCCGTCAACCCGTCGCCGCCGTCCGCGCAGCGCACCGCGACCGCGTTGAGCGTGTCGCAGGCCCGGCCGTGGAAGCCGTGGCTCATCCGCGACCGCAGCGCCACCTGGAGGTGCTCGTGCGCGGCGACGAGATCGCCGCGGGCCAGGGCGACCATGCCGAGCAGCATGTCGACCGAGCGGCGCCCCCGCTCGACCGGGCGCGCCGCCTCCACCGGACGGGCCGCGCCCAGCAGCTCGGCCGCCTCGTCCAGGGCACCCCGCCGCCAGAGCAGCTCGGCCAGGTTGAGCACCGCGAAGAGCGCGTCGCCGACCACCTCCTGGCCGGACGCCCAGTCGATCACCTCGCGGCAGATCCGCTCGGCCTCCGCGAACTGCCCCATGTCCACCAGCGGGGCCGCCCGCCCCGCGAGCACCCGGGCGAGCAGGCCGGCGTCGCCCGCCTGCCGGGCCGCCGCCTCCGCCCGCTGGGAGTAGCGCAGCTCCTCGGCGAACTCGCCGTCCGCGCCGGCGTGCAGCGAGTGCATGTGGTACGCCGCCGCCAGCTCGGCCTCCGGGATCCGCTCCCCCGTCTCGGCGATCCGCCCGTACAGCCGGAACAACCAGAGCCGCCCCTCCCGGGCCAGCCCTCGCTCCCGCCACCACTGGTCCAGGCCGCCCGCCAGCCGCAGTCCGGCCCGGGCGCCGCCGCCCGTGGCGCACCAGCGCAACGCGGCGCGCAGCTCGCCGGCGAGCGGATCGAGGGCGTAGAGCGAGAGGGTCACCGGCCGGCCGTCGGGGCCGAGGTGGGCCCGCTCCAGCGCGTGCATCGACCACGCCACGTGCCGGTCCCGGGCCGACCGCTCCTCGCCCGCCTCCACCAGCCGCCGCGCCGCGTACGCCCGAATCGGGTCGAGCATCCGGTAGGTGCTGCCCGAGGCGTGCGGCTCGGCCAGCACCATCGACTTGTCGACCAGCACCGAGAGCGGGTCGAGCGGGTCGTCGCCGAGCAGCCACTCCACCGTGGCCAGGTCGACCGGGCCGGCGAAGACCGCCAGCCGGCGCAGCAGCCGGGCGGCGCGCGGCCCCAGCGTGCGGTACGACCAGGTGACCGTCGCCTGCATGGTCAGGTGCCGTTCGGCGGCGGAGCGCTGCCCCGCCCCGCTCTCCGGCTCGGGCGGCGACGCCACCGGGGCCGCCCCGGCCGGCTCGCCCCGCTCCCTCGGGTCGCCCGTCCAGACGGGAGGCGGCTCGGAGTGCTCCCGGCCCGCGTCGAGGGTGCCGAGGACGTCGTCGAGGCGCTCGGCGAGCTGCCCGACGGAGAGCACCCGCAGCCGGGCGGCGGCCAGCTCGATGGCGAGCGGCAGCCCGTCCAGCCGTCGCACGATCCGGCGAAGGTCGGCCGACTCGGCCGGGTCCGGGGGCCGGCCACCCCGGGCTGCCACCGTACGGTCCAGCAGCAACGCGACGGCGTCGCTCTCCGCCCCGTCCGACGGGGGTTCGACCGACAGCGGCGGAATCCGCCAGACCACCTCGCCCGGCACGTTGAACGACTCCCGGCTGGTGGCCAGGACCCGCACGCCCACACCGCCCGCGAGCAGCCGGGAGATCACGTCGGCCGAGGCGGCCGGCTGGGCGTCGCAGGTGTCCAGGACGACCAGCATCCGGCGCGCGGCCGCGTACTCCACCAGGGTGTCGACCATCGGTCGGCCGGGCTCGGGGCGCAGGCCGAGCACGGCGGCGACGGCGAACGCCACCAGGCCCGGGTCGGTGACCGCGGCGACGTCGACGAACCAGACCCCGTCCGGGTGGGACTCCACCAGGTCGACGGCGAGTTCCACGGCCAGCCGGGTCTTGCCCGCCCCGCCCGCGCCGATCACCGTGACCAGCCGGTGCGCCTCCACCAGCCGCCTCAGCTCGGCGCGCTCCGCCTGCCGGCCGACGAACGAGGTGATCTGGGTGGGCAGGTTGTGCGCCGTCGCGTCGGCGGTGCGCGGCCGGGGGAACTGCCGCTCCAGGCCGGGGGCGACCAGTTGGAAGAGCCGTTCCCGGTCGTCGAAGCCGCGCAGCCGGTGCAGGCCGAGGTCGAGCAGCGACGCGCCGGGCGGGAGCGGGTCCGCGTGCCGCACCGTCGACGCCGAACAGAGCACCTGCCCGCCGTGGGCGGCGGCGGCGACGCGGGCGGCGCGGTGCACCTCCGGGCTGGCGTACTCGCCGTCGCGCGGCTCCGCCCAACCGGTGTGCAGCCCCATCCGGACCCGGGGCACGGCGTCGGCGGTCGGCCAGTCGTGGCTGGCCAGGGCCCGTTGCGCGCTCAGGCAGGCGGTCAGCGCGGCGGTCGCGTCGCTGAAGGCGAGGAAGAACGAGTCCCCCTCGGTCAGCAGCTCCGCGCCCTCGCTCGCGGCGATCGTGCGGCGCAGCAGGCGGCGGTGCTCCCGCAGCACCGGCCGGTAGTCCGGCCCGAGCAGCTGGGCGAGCCGGGTCGAGCCCTCGATGTCGGTGAAGACGAAGGTCACCAACCCGCTCGGGAGGTGGATCCGTGGCGACATGCGTGGAACCTCCGCCCGTGACGTCGGACTCATGCTGCCTGATACCGGACCATCACGCATCGTGAGAACGGTCGGCCGGTGCCGGGCCCAAGGTGCCGGCCGTCCTCAGCGGACACGAGGATCGGCTCCGCCGCGCGGCCGGCCGCCGAGGCGGCGGCGCGGGCGGACGGAACGCACCGCCGACGGAGCGCGCCGGTCAGCAGCCGCAGCCACCGCCGCAGCAGCCACCACCGGCGGGCGCGGGCGCGCCGCCGTTAGCACCGCCGCCGCCCCGCCCGGTGACCGCGACGGTGGAGAGGAGCTTGGCCGTGTCGGCGTGCCCCTGAGGGCATCGTGCCGGCGCGCCGGCCTCCGCCATCGGGCGGTTGACCTCGAAGGTGTCGCCGCAGGCGCGGCATCGGAACTCGTACCGGGGCATGGCACCCAGGGTACGACCGGTCCTGACGTACGGGGGGACATGGGTGATACTCAACTTGTGGTGGACGGTGGCGAGGACAGAGCGACACTTCGACCCCTGCGACCGGCCGCGCCGCTGGACGGGCCGCTCGCCGGCTCCGGCGCCGCGCCCGAGCCGCCGGCGCGGTTGCCCCGACCCCGCCGGCCCTGGCTGAGATCCACGGCCCCCACGGATGCCGGCTCCCCGGCCGCCCCACCGGCCGGGGACGCCACCGGGCCGGCGGCGACGACCGCCCGACCCGACACCGGATCGGCGGCGCCGCCCGCCACGGCGTCCACCTCGGAGGAGCCGGCGGCCCCGCCCGCACCGACCGACGACGCGAAGCCGGCCGACACGCCCGCCGCCGGCACCAAGCCGACCGACCCGCCCGCCACCGGCACGAAGCCCGCCGACGACGCGAAGCCGGCCGACCGGCCCACCGCCGGCACCAAGCCGACCGACCCGCCCACCGCCGGAACGAAGCCGGCCGACCCGTCCGCCACCGACGCGAAGCCCGCCGACGCGCCCGCCACCGGCACGAAGCCGGCCGGCGGCGTGGCCACGGCGGGCAGCAGCGGGACCGCGGCCGGGGCCGCGGGCGGCGACGCCACCGGCACGCCGGCCGCCACGGCGAAGACCGAGCCCTCGGCGACCAGGACCGACGGGCCCCCCAGGCCGGCCGCTTGGCCCCGGCGCCGCCGGGTGCAGTTCGCGCACGCCGTACGCCGGCCGCCGCACCACCTGGTGGTGGCCGCCGGCCGCGCCACCCGGAACTGGTCGCGGCGGCCCAGCGGACGACTCACCCTGCCCGGAGTGTTCCTGCTCGCCCTGGTCGCCGCGACCGCCGCGGCGGGTGCGCTGCTGGTGCCCGCGGCGGTCCGGTCGTCCCGTCCGGTCGCCGCCGACGCCACCGCCCTGCCGCCCACCGCCGGCACCCAGGGGCCGCTGCCCGGCGGGCTGCCGTCGCCCAGCGGCACGGTGCCGCCGCTCGGCCCGGTGCCGACCGGGCCGGTCGTCGGCGGGATCACCGGCCGGCCGGCGGACGCGCTGGCCGGCTGGGCCGCGCAGGTCGGGCCGAAGGTCGGCATCTCGCCGGTGGCCGTGCAGGCGTACGGCTACGCCGAGATGGTGCTCGCCCAGACCAACCGCAGCTGCGGGCTGAGCTGGACCACGCTGGCGGCCATCGGGTTCGTCGAGTCGGGGCACGGCCAGGCCAACAACGCCCGGCTGCGGCCGGACGGCAAGGCGCTGCCCGAGATCATCGGCCTGCCGCTGGACGGGCAGGGCGGCCGGATGCGCATCCCCGACACGGACCGCGGCACGCTGGACAAGGACACCGTGCTCGACCGCGCGATCGGCCCGATGCAGTTCATCCCGACCACCTGGCAGGAGATCGGGGCGGACGCCGACAACGACGGCGTCAAGGACCCGCACGACCTGGACGACGCCGCCCTCGCCGCCGGCAACTACCTCTGCAAGGGCGGCCGGAACCTCACCATCCCCGCCGACTGGTGGAACGCCATCCTGTCCTACAACGACGTCCGGCGGTACGCCCAGGACGTCTTCGACACCGCCAACCGGTACGGACAGGCCAGCCGCACGTGAAGTGACCGCCCGCATACATTGGAGGACCGGACCCTTCCCCCGAGCAGCCGTTAGCGGCAAGCTAGACGGGTGATGATGCGCGAGTGGGACCCCAGGACCGCGTCGTCCGCCGAGATCGCGTCGCTGCTGGACACGCTGAACGCGGTCCTGGCGGCCGATCTGCCGCAGGATCCGCCGTGGCGGGAGAACTCCATGCGGGAATACCTCGCTGAGGTGATGCCCGGCGAGCGGCGGATCTCCTGGGTCGCCCAGGCGGAGCCGGGCGCCGACGGCGCTCCGGGAGCCATCCTGGGTCACGTGCACGTGCTGTTGCTCGGCGACATCGGCGTACTGGAGGTGCTGATCCACCCCGCGGTTCGGCGCACGGGCCTCGGCCGGGCCCTCGTCCTGACCGCCGCCCGGCGGGTCTACCAGGAGGGCTTCCAGTCGATCGGGGTGGAGGTGGTCGGCGACACGCCGGCCGTCGCGTTCTACGAGTCGCTCGGCTTCTCCCGGGAATACGTCGAGACCCGCAGCGTGCTCGACCTGTCGGGGGTGGACCAGGCCGAGCTGGCCGAGATGGCCACCGGCATCGGCGCGGGCTACCACCTGGAGTTCTGCCCCGGCGGGCCGCCGGACGAGCTGATCGAGGCGTACGCCCGGGCGAAGGCGGAGGTGCGCGACGTCGAGGACGGCGAGCTGCGCCCCAGCTCCTACGACCCGCAGCGGCTGCGGGACAGCCTGGACTGCCTGCACCGGCGGGGCATGAAGCCCTACATCGTGCTCGCCCTGCACGAGCAGACCGGGGAGGTGGCCGGGCTCACCGAGGTGGTCGTGCCGGCCCAGCACCCCACCCGCGCCGACCAGTACGACACCATCGTCGTCCAGGACCACCGGGGCTACGGCATCGACCGGGCCATCAAGGCGCGGATGCTGATGGAGCTGCGCTCGGCGGAGCCGCAGCTGACCGAGGTGCAGACCTGGAACGCGCAGGCCAACGAGGCGATGCTCAAGGTCAATGCCGAGCTGGGTTACCGTTCCGACCGCGAATGGTGCGAATACAGCGTCGACGTGGCCGAACTGGTGCACCGCCTCGACGCCGGACGCTGACCGGGAAGTTCACGAAACTGTCCGGCGGGGGATGGACGTTGGTCAGCAGCTCCGCTTAACGTGCGTTAGTTCCCGTCCGCCCATCGTGGAGGCCACATGCGCCCGCGCCGCACCCTTGCCGCGCTAGCGACCGCCACCGCCGCCGTGACCGTCACGGCCGTCGGCGTCGCACCCACCGCGGCCAGCGCCGCGCCCACCGACCTCTTCATCTCCGAGTACGTCGAAGGCTCGTCGAACAACAAGGCGATCGAGCTGTTCAACGGCACCGGCGCCGCCGTCGACCTGGCCGCCGGCGACTATCAGCTCCAGTTGCACTTCAACGGCTCCACCACGCCGACGAACCTGCCGCTGACCGGAACGGTCGCGGCCGGCGACGCCTTCGTCCTCGCCGCCGCCTCGGCCGCGCCGGGCGTCCTCGACCGGGCCGACCAGACCACGACCGCCAGCCTGTTCAACGGCGACGACGCGATCGTGCTGCGCCGGGGCGGCACCGTGCTCGACTCGATCGGCCAGGTCGGCGTCGACCCGGGCACCGAGTGGGGCACCGGCGTCACCAGCACCGCCGACAACACGCTGCGCCGGTCGGCCGCCGTGACGTCCGGCGACACCGACCCCTCCGACACGTTCGACCCGGCCGCCCAGTGGGGCGGCTTCCCCGTCGACACGTTCGACGGACTCGGCGCGCACGCCGTCGACGGGGGCGGCCCCGTCGACGCGCCGGCGTCGCTCGCCTGTGGCCCCGCGCTGGTCACCCCGGCCGGTACGGCGGCCACCCGGGAGGTCACCGCCACCGACGCGGACGACCGGATCGTCGACCTCACGGTCACCTCGGTCAGCCCGGTCCCGGCCACCGGCTCCGTCAGCCGCACGGCCGTCACCCCGGCCGAGACGGTCGGCGGCACCGCCCGGGCCACGGTCGGCACGAGCGCCGACCTGGCCGCCGGGGCGTACACCGTGGTGCTGACGTCGACCGACGCCGGCGGCGGCACCGCCACCTGCACCCTGACCGTGCAGGTCACCCGGGAGCTGACCGTGGGCGAGGTGCAGGGCCCGACCACCGACACCGAGTCCGGTCCCGCCGACCGCTCGCCGCTCGCGCCGGCGTCCGGCAACGGGACCAGCAGCACGCTGTACGACGTACGCGGCGTGATCACCCAGCTGACCCTCGCGCGCGACTCGTCGGGCCGCAACCAGCACGGCTTCTTCCTGCAGAGCCGCTCGGGCGCCACCGACGGCGACCCGACCAGCTCGGACGGCGTCTTCGTCTTCATGGGCTCCTTCACCACCCTGGTCGGCGGCTACGCGCCGACGGTCGGCGACGAGGTGTTGCTGCGCGCCCGGGTCTCCGAGTACTTCAACTTCACCCAGCTCTCCGGCGCGTCGCTGGTCCGCCGGATCGCCTCCGGCGTGGACGTGGACGCCGAGGTCCAGGTGACCGACGCGGTGCCGCCGGTCGAGGTGGCGGCGGCACAGCGCTTCTTCGAGCGGCACGAGGGCGCCCGGCTGCGGGTACGGGCCGGCAGCGGCGCGGTGAGCGGGCGCAACGTCTTCGCCTCCACCGCCGACGCGGAGATCTTCGTGATCGACCGGGACGACCCGCTGCTCGACCGCGCCGACCCGTACGCCCGCCGGGTGTTCCGGGACGCGCACCCGCTCGACAACGACCCGGGCCGGCGCTTCGACGACGGCAACGGGCAGCGGATCCTGCTCGGCAGCATGGGCGTCAAGGGCACCACGGGCGACAGCGGCGCGCTGCTCCCGCCCGCGCGCACCTTCGACACGCTGACCGCCGACGCCGTCGGCGGGCTCTACTACTCGTTCGAGAAGTACGGCGTGCAGGTCGAGCGGGCCGAGTTCACCGGCGGGGCCGACCCGTCGAGGAACGACCCGCCGCAGCCGGCCAACCGGTCGGAGGAGGTCGCGGTCGCGACCTACAACGTCGAGAACCTGTACGACTACCGCGACGACCCCTTCGACGGCTGCGACTTCGCCGGCAACGCCGGCTGCACGGGCGTACGCCCGCCGTTCGACTACGTCCCCGGCAGCGAGCAGGAGTACCGCGAGCAGCTCGTCGCACTGGCCGACCAGATCACCACCGACCTGCACTCCCCGGACCTGATCCTGGTGCAGGAGGCCGAGGACCAGGACATCTGCTCGGTCTCCGGCGGGGCGCTGGTCTGCGGCACCACCGACAACGCCGACGGCGCGCCCGACAGCCTCCAGGACCTGGCGCTGGCCATCGCCGCCGCCGGTGGCCCGGCCTACCAGGCCGCGTACGACCGCAGCGGCGCCGACGCCCGGGGCATCACCGCGGCGTTCCTGTTCCGCACCGACCGGGTGACGCTGGCGGAGGCCACGGCCGCCGACCCTCTGCTGGGCTCGGCGCCGACCGTCGAGTACCGGGGCGCGGGGCTGGCCGGCAACGCGGACGTGCAGAACCCGAAGGCGCTCAACGCCGTGCTCCCCGCCGACGTGGACACGTCCACCGGCAAGGACGGCGACAACGTCTTCACCCGTGCGCCGCAGCTCGGCAAGTTCACCGTCGCGGCGGCGCCCGGCTCCACGGAGCGGTACACGCTGTGGGCCGCGAGCAACCACTACTCGTCCGGGCCGGACAGCCGGGTCGGGCAGCGCCGTGAGCAGGCCGCGTACGGCGCCGCGATCGTCACCGCGATCGAGGCGTCGGACCGGCACGCCCGGGTGGTCTACGGCGGGGACCTGAACGTCTTCCCCCGTCCCGACGATCCCATCGCCACGGCGGCGGCGCCCACCCCGTCGGACCAGCTCGGGCCGCTGTACGAGGCCGGCCTGCGCAACCTCTGGGACGACCTGCTCGCCGACGCGCCGTCGTCCGCCTACTCGTACAGCTTCGAGGGGCAGGCGCAGACGCTGGACCACCTGTTCGTCAACGGCGCGCTGCACCGGGACCTGGTGCAGATGCGGGCCGCACACGTCAACGCCGACTGGCCGGCCGACCACGCGGCCGACGGCAGCCGGGGTTCCAGCGACCACGACCCGCAGGTGGCGCGCTTCCGCTCGCGGGCGTCGCTGAGCGTCGGCGACACGACGGTGGTCGAGGGCGACCGGGGCACCCGGCCGCTGACCTTCACGGTCACCGTGTCGCGCCCGCTGTCCCAGCCGGTGCTGCTCTGCGCCACCACGTACGGCACCACGGCCCAGGCCGGCGCCGACTACGACCCGTACGTCGGATGCAGGGTCCTGGCCGCCGGGCAGACATCGCTGGCCTTCCCGGTCACCGTGCGCGGGGACCGCAAACGGGAGGCAGACGAGAGGGTCAACCTGCTGGTGGCCGGGGTGCCGGGCCTGCGCCTGGCGGATCCGCTCGCCGTGGGCACCATCACCGACGACGACTGACCCCGCCCGCGACCGGCGTCCGAGGTCACACCGGCACACCCCACGACGGCCCGCCGGCCAGGATTCCTCCTGGTCGGCGGGCCGTCGGCTCACCACGGGAAGCGCGGGTCGCGCACGCGCGGCGGTGGGGGCACGCCGCGGTACTTCGCCACCCGCACCTCCCACTGACTGCGCCGCCGCATGGCGTCACGGACCCGGCGGTCGCGGTAGAACGTCTCCGGCGGCCGGGCCAGTCCGTAGACGTCCGCCCACCACTCGCCCGGCTCCGGGTCGAGGATGGTGTCCAGGTGGGAGGGGTAGCGGCGATCCGCCCCGTCGCGGGTGTCCTGCCAGTCCCGCATCGGCTTCAACACCCGCCCGAACTCGTCGACGACCGCCAGCCGGAATCCGGCGACCCCGATGACGCGGCGCAGGAGCAGGATGCTCGGCACCAGCCGGCCCGCCTCGATCCGCCCGACGGTGGCATGGTTCACCCCCGCCCAGCGGGCCAGCTCCCGCTGGCTGAGGCTGGCGCGCCGCCGGACCGCCCGGACGATGCCCGCGGCCGGCCAGGGGGTGTCGAACGGCTCTGTCAGCATCACGGGCGACTCAGCAGCGCCAGCCCGTCGGTCATCGCCCGACAGCTCATCGGAACCCGGCCGTCGGTCTGGATCCGGGGCCCCGTCGCTCTCCGGTTCTCCGGAAACGTTGGTCATCCCGTCACGATCCCGGCCCCGGCTGCCCTACCGCGACCCCGCTCGCTCCGCCTGTGGACAACGAACCGAACCTGTGGAAAAAGCCGTCTACCGACCCTGCGGTCGCGCACGAAAACGCCCAAGCGGGGCGGTAACGGTGCGTGACAGGGCGATGCCTCAGCCGACATCACTCTCAGTAATTGAGCTGCTCACGCCAGAGGGATGGCTTCGCGCCATCTACGGCGCTCGGCGTCCGTGACCAGCGACTTTGTCGGCTGCTGCGCCGGCAGGCGACCGCCCCTCGCGCACGCTTTGCTCTGCAGCCGCATACGCGACGGACACTTAGGGTAAGTGGTGCGTACGCGGCTGCAGAGCAAAGCGGTCGAAGGGTGGTGGGGTGGACGCTCAGGGGCGGATACTCAGCGTCACGGCGGCATGCTTCGCCGGGCATCGGAGTGCCGTCGTGATCGTCGTCTCCGGGGTGCCGTCCCCGGCCGGCCGCCGTCGCCACCTGAGACCCTCCGCGGCGCGCCCGCGGCGACAACGGCACCACGCACCGCACCGCACGCACCCCGGCGGTCCGGGCCTGCCGGGGAGCAACAAGCCACGGGGCCGGCTCGGGGCGGGGCTCGGTCAGTAGCGCTGGCGGAGGAGCTGGGCAGCCTCGACCGCCCAGTAGGTGAGGATGATCTGGGCGCCGGCCCGACGGATCGAGGTGAGCGTCTCCATCATCGCCCGCTCCCGGTCGATCCAGCCGTTCGCGGCGGCCGCCTCCACCATCGCGTACTCGCCGGAGACCTGGTAGGCCGCGACCGGGACGTGCACCGCCGCGCGGATCGCCGCGACCACGTCGAGGTAGGGCAGGGCGGGCTTGACCATCACCATGTCGGCGCCCTCGGCGACGTCCAGCTCGACCTCGCGCAGCGACTCCCGCAGGTTGGCCGGGTCCTGCTGGTAGGTGCGCCGGTCGCCCTCCAGGGCAGACTCCACCGCCTCCCGGAACGGGCCGTAGAAGGCCGAGGCGTACTTGACGGCGTACGCCAGCACGGCCACGTCCTGGTGACCCGCGGCGTCGAGCGCCCGGCGTACCACGCCGACCTGGCCGTCCATCATCCCGGACGGCCCGACCACGCCGACCCCGGCGGCGGCCTGGGCCACCGCCATCTCGGCGTACGCCTCCAGCGTGGCGTCGTTGTCCACGCCGCCGTCCGCGGTGAGCAGGCCGCAGTGCCCGTGCGAGGTGAACTCGTCCAGGCAGAGGTCGCTCATCACCACCGCGGCGTCGCCCACCTCGGCGACGACGTCGCGGATCGCGACGTTGAGGATGCCCTCCGGGTCGATGCCGCCGGCTCCGGTGGCGTCCCGTCGCTCCGGGACGCCGAAGAGCATGATGCCGCCCACGCCCGCCTGGACCGCCTCGGCCGCGGCCTTGCGGAGCGAGTCCCGGGAGTGCTGGAGCACCCCCGGGAGCGACGTGATCGCCCGTGGCTCCGTCAACCCCTCCTTGACGAACATCGGCACGACCAGCTCGGCCGGGTCGACGCGGGTCTCGGAGACCAGCCGCCGGATCGCCGGGTCGCGGCGCAGCCGGCGGGGCCGCATCTCGGGGTAGGACATCACGGGCCTCCTGCTACGGCTACCGGAACCTCAACGCGGTCGGCCCCTGCACCTTCGAGCCGCGGCGCTGCTTCGCCGGCATGGCGGCGAGCTTCTCGCGCAGCTCGACGGCGTAGGCGGCGAGCGCCTCCACCAGATCGGGGACCGAGGCGTGCGGCGGCTGCACGTCGACCCGCAGGCCGAACTCCGTCGCCGTCTCCGCCGTCTTGGGCCCGATCACTGCAACAACGGTACGGGCGTGCGGCTTCCCCGCGATACCCACCAGATTGCGCACCGTGGAGCTGGACGTGAAGAGCACCGCGTCGAAGCCACCCGACTTGATCGCGTCCCGGATCTCGGCGGGCGGCGGGGCGGCCCGGACGGTCCGGTAGGCGGTCACGTCGTCGACCTCCCAGCCGCGCTCGGTGAGCCCGGCGGCGAGCGTCTCGGTGGCGATGTCGGCGCGCGGCAGCAGCACCCGCCCGACCGGGTCGAGGATCTCGTCGTGTGGCGAGAACTCGGCCAGCAGCCCGTCGGAGGACTGCTCCCCCGACGGGATCAGCTCGGGCTGGATGCCGAACGCGCGGACGGCGTCGGCGGTCGCCTCGCCGATACAGGCGATCTTGACGCCTCCGAAGTGCCGGGCGTCCAGGCCGTGCTCGGCGAACTTCTCCCAGACCGCGCGGACCGCGTTGACGGAGGTGAAGATGACCCAGGCGTACCGGCCGTCGACCAGACCCTTGACCGCCCGCTCCATCTGGGCCGGGGTGCGCGGCGGCTCGACCGCGATCGTCGGCACCTCGCAGGGGATGGCCCCGTACGCGCGCAGCCGGGCGCTCATCACGCCGGCCTGCTCCTTGGTGCGGGGCACGAGGACCTTCCAGCCGTACAGCGGGCGGTTCTCCCACCAGCTCAGCTTGTCCCGCTGGCCGACGCCCTCGCCGACGGTGAGCACCACGCGGCCGGTGAAGCCGAGCGCCGCCGCGACGAACGAGTCCACCGTCGACGTGGTGGTGTACTGCGTCTCGCCGGTGCCGTCCCCGGTCACCCCGACGCCGGTGGTGCCCTCCACCCCGGCGGCGAGCAGCCCGTCCCGGATCGCGGCGAGGTCACCGGCGTCCACGGCCAGGGCCAGAGAGCCCCGGCCGACGGCCGCGGCCAGCGCGTCGAAGTCCAGCGTGCCGACGTCCTCGACGTCGGCGGCGGTGCGTACGCCCGGCAGCGGCACGCCCGCGTAGGTCGCCACGCCCTCGGCCTGCCCGACGCCGGGAACCACCTCGAAGTGCGCGGCGGTCCGCGCGACCGCCTGCACCTCCTTGACCACCGACTCGTGGCCGAACGGGTCGCCGGCGACCAGGTGCACCGCGTTCAGCCCGGACCGGGCCGCCGAGATCAGCACCTTCGCCACGTCACCCGGCGCGCCCTCCGCCGGGGTGAACTCGGCGTCGGAGCGGGCCTGGGCGCGCACGGCGTCGAGCAGCGACTCGGGGACTCCCCGGTCGTACACCACCTGGTCGGCGTCGACCAGGGCGTCGTGCGCCCGGCGGGTCAGCAGGCCCGGGTCGCCGGGACCGGCCCCGACGAAGGCGATACGGCCTACGGGCTTACGGGTGCGGGTCATTCTGTGCTCCCAAATTGCTGGGTCCCCGGGCCGGCGTGTCCATCCTGGCCGAGGATCGAGTCGGCGCCGAGGTCGAGGAGTTCGGCGGCGAGTGCCTTGCCGATCTCCGCCGCGTCGGCGAGCGTTCCGGTACGGGACAGCCGGATGTCTCTCGTGCCGTCCGGACTGATCACCGCCCCGCGCAGATAGATCTCCTGGACGACGTCGCCCTCGACACCCGAGCCGGTCGGCTCTCCTTCGGCGACGACGGCGTAGGCGGCGACCGGAGCGGAGCATCCGGCCTCCAGGGTGGCCAGCAGCGCCCGCTCCGCGGTGACCGCGGCGCGGGACGGTGCGTGGTCGAGCACGGCGAGCAGCTCGACCAGGTGCGTGTCGTCGGCCCGGCACTCCACCGCCAGCGCGCCCTGGGCGGGCGCGGGCAGCATCAGCATCGGATCGAGCGTCTCGGTGATCACGTCGGCCCGCCCGATCCGGGCCAGCCCGGCCCGGGCCAGGACGACGGCGTCCATGTCGGCGTCCGGGCCGAGCACCCGCGCGAGGCGGCTGTCGACGTTGCCCCGGATCGGGGTGACCTCCAGTTGCATCCCGAGGGCGTGCAGCTGGGCGATGCGGCGCAGCGCGCCGGTACCCACGGTCGCGCCGGACGGCAGCTCGGCGAGCGTCCGACCGTCCGTGGCGACCAGCGCGTCCCGCGGGTCCTGCCGGGTCGGCACCGCCGCGACGTGCAGCCCGGCCGCCGCCGCGGTGGGCAGGTCCTTGTAGGAGTGCACCGCGAAGTCGATGGTGCCGGCGGTCAGCGCGTCACGCAGGGCGGAGACGAACACGCCGACGCCGAGGCGGTGCACCGGCGCCGAGGAGCGGTCCCCGGCGGTCACCACCTCGACCAGCTCGACCGGGCGGCCCGTCGCGGCGGTCAGGGCCTCGGCGACGTGGCCGGACTGGGCCATGGCGAGTTTGCTGCCCCGGGTACCGAGGCGCAGGGGCGTGCTCATCGCTCACCTCCGGTGGGCGGGAGGTCGGCGGGACCGGCCGACGGCGGCATGTCGGCGAGGCCGAGGGGCGGCGGCATGCCGGCGAGGCCCACGGAGGGCGGCAGACCGGCGAGGCCGAAGGGGGGCGCGGCGTCGCCGGCCGAGATGTCCGGAACGCTGTCGACCGGGGAGCTCTGCGGCACCTGGAGGTCGAACAGCTCGCGCAGCAGGGCCGCGTACTGGTCGCCGCCGGGTTCGGCGGCGAGCTGGCGGACCCGGACCGTGGGCTGGTGCAGCAGCCGCTGGACGACCCGGTGCACCGTGCGGGCCACCTCGGCGCGCTGGTCGTCGGTCAGGTCCGGGCGGCGCTGGGCGAGACGGCGCAGCTCGGCGCCGACGACGTCGTCCGCGCGGCCACGCAGGGCGGCCACGGTGGGCGCCACGTCGGCCCCGCGCAGCCAGGTGAGGAAGGCGTCGACCTCGCCGGTCACGATCCGCTCGACGGCCGCGGCGTCGGCGGCGGCGGGACCGTCGGCGAGCAGCCCCGCCATCCGGTCGATGTCGATCACCTCGACGCCGGGCAGCTCGGCGACGCCGGCCGCCACGTCGCGGGGCACGGCCAGGTCGAGCAGGACCAGCGGCCCCCGACCGGGGTCCCGCCCGGCGAGCGCCCGGGTGACGACCTCCCGGGTGAGGACCGGTTCGGTGGCCGCGGTGGCGGCGACTACGATGTCCACTGTGGAGAGCGCGGTGGTCAGCTCCGCCATCGGCGTCGCGCTGGCCCCGTACGCCTCGGCCAGCCGGACGGCGCGGGCGGCGCCCCGGTTGGTGACGGTGAGCGGCCCGGCGCCCAGCCGGGAGAGCGTCGCGACGCCCAGCGAGCCCATGGCGCCCGCCCCGACCACCAGCGCGGGGCGGCCGGTCAGGTCGCCGTCGAGGTGCTCGGCGGCCATCTCCAGCGCGGCGGTCACCACGCTCTGGCCGGCCCGGTCGATGCCGGTCTCGGCGTGCGCCCGCTTGCCGACCCGCAGCGCCTGCTGCATCAGCTCGTGCAGCAGCCGCCCGGCGGTGTCGGCCCCGGTCGCCGAGTGGTAGGCGTCACGGAGCTGGCCGAGGATCTGCGCCTCGCCGACCACCATCGAGTCGAGCCCGGCCGCGACCCGGAAGACGTGCTCGACGGCGGCGGCGTCGAAGTGCACGTAGAGGTTGTTGGCGAGCGCGGCCGGCTGGCATCCGGCCTGCGCGGCCAGCACCGCGCAGATGTCGCCGAGACCACCGTGGAAACCGGACACGGCGGCGTAGACCTCCACCCGGTTGCAGGTGGAGACGAGCACGGCCTCGGTCACGTACGGCTGGGCGACCAGGCGGTCCAGGGTGCGGGTGAGGTCTGCGGGACCGACCGCGAGCTGCTCCAGCGTGGCGACGGGAGCGGTGCGGTAGGACGCGCCTACGACGAGCAGTTTCACGTGCCGATCGCCTCCTGCGTGTCGGTGACGGCGAGCCCCCCGGGCAGGGCGGTGAGGGCGGATCCACCGGTGGCGGGGAGCGCGGTCAGCGATGCCTTGCGGTGCTCGTGAAAGGACAGGATCTGCAGCTCGATGGCGAGGTCCACCTTGCGCACGTCGACCCCTTCCGGAACCGAGAGTACGCACGGGGCGAAGTTCAGGATGCTCGTCACACCGACGGCGACGAGCTGGTCGGCCACCGCCTGGGCGGCCGGGGCCGGGGTGGCGATCACGCCGATGGCGATGGCCTCCTCGACGGCGACCCGGGGCAGCTCGTCGATGTGCCGTACGACCAGCCCGTTGATCTCCTCGCCGACCCGTCCGGGGTCGGCGTCGAAGAGCGCGGCGATCCGGAAGCCGCGGCTGGCGAAGCCGTCGTAGCCGGCCAGGGCGTGACCGAGATTACCCACGCCGACCAGGGCGACCCCCCGGCGCTGGGTGAGCCCGAGCACGTACTCGATCTGGTCGACCAGCAGCCCCACGTCGTAGCCGACGCCGCGGGTGCCGTACGAGCCGAGGTGCGAGAGGTCCTTGCGGAGCTTGGCGGAGTTCACCCCGGCGGCGCTGGCCAGCCCCTCGCTGGAGACGGTTTCGTGCCCGGTTTCGGCGAGATTGTGCAGAGCACGGAGGTATTCGGGGAGCCGCGCGACGGTCGCCTCGGGCAGGTCCGGGAGCGCCGGTACGGCACCGGCGTGGCCGGGCGCGCCAGGGTGACGGTGCTGACTCATGAGACTCCGTGCGGTGCGATCCTCGGCCAACTCCACCGGCCGGCCGTTTCGGGACTCCCGCTGGCGACCGAGATTGCCGGCTGTGCTAGCAGGGCGCGTCGGAATTACAGAGTAGGCGCTTGTGAACGCGTGCACAAATCGCGATCTTGACAGCGCGCGACGCGGCTTCACCAGCCCCTCCAATTCCGCAAGATCGATCCAGCTTGCCTCCGTCGGCGTCGCGGTCACCGGATGCCGGCGACGGAGCTGGCCGCGACGATTATTGCTCAATTACGACTTCTCTGACCAATCACGCGGCCACGGCTCGCCCACGACCCGGTCACGGTAGGGACAGCCCTACGTGCGGAGGCGGGTCGGCGGGATGGGTCGGGGCCCCCGGGCTGCCTAGCCTCATGGCATGACCGCCGTACCCGTCGCCGCCGACCAGCCCGTGTCGGCGCCGACCATCTCCCGCCAGCTCCTGCTGGACTCCGGCTACGTGCTGCTGGGCCTCCCGCTGGCCCTGGCCAGCTTCGTCGTCCTGCTGGTCGGCCTGGCGGCCGGGCTCGGCCTGATGGTCACGGTGATCGGGCTGCCGATCCTCAGCGGCACCCTCCACGCCGCCCGGGGGCTCGCCGACATCGAGCGCCTCCGCCTGCCCGCCGTGCTCCACCAGTCCCGCATCCGCCCGCAGTACCGGCTCCCCGAGCCCGGGGCGAGCGCGTGGCGGCGGATCTTCGTACCGATGGGGGACGCGCAGTCCTGGCTCGACCTGGCGCACGGCATCCTGAAGCTGATCGTGGCCGTCATCACCTTCGTGGTCACGCTGGTCTGGTGGGCCGGCGCCGTCGCCGGCACCCTCTACTGGGCGTACGACTGGACGCTGCCGCACGGCGGCCCGGACGACGTCGGCCTCCCCCACCTCCTCGGCCTGGGCGACTCGACCATCGCCCGGATCGGGCTGCACACCGCGATCGGGCTGTTCTTCCTGATCACGTTGCCGATCGTGGCCCGCGGCTGCGCCCTGCTCGAGGCCGGCTTCGGCCGGGCCCTGCTCACCGGCGTGGCCGAGATGCGCAACCGGATCACCGTGCTGGAGGAGCAGAAGCGGGCCGCCGTCTCCGCCGAGGCGAGCGCGCTGCGCCGGCTGGAACGCGACATCCACGACGGCCCGCAGCAGCGTCTGGTGCGGCTCGCGATGGACCTCAGCCGGGCCCGGCAGCAACTCGCCACCGACCCGGAGGCCGCCGGGCGGACGCTGGACGAGGCGGTCACCCAGACCCGGGAGACGCTCGCCGAGCTGCGCGCCCTGTCCCGGGGCATCGCGCCGCCGATCCTGGTCGACCGGGGCCTGCCCAGCGCCCTGGCGGCCCTGGCCGGGCGCGGCCTCATCCCGATCGAGCTGCGGGTGGACCCGGAGCTGGCCAGCCCGGCGGGCCGGCTCGAACCGGCGGTGGAGAGCACCGCGTACTTCGTGGTGGCGGAGGCGCTGACCAACGTCGCAAAGCACAGCCGGGCGACCGAGTGCCGGGTCACCGTGGCCCGGCGGGACGGGCGGCTGGTGGTCGACGTCGACGACGACGGGCAGGGCGGCGCCCACCTGGCGAAGGGGCACGGGCTGGTCGGCATCGCCGACCGGGTCCGCGCCGCCGGGGGCCGGCTCTCGGTGGCCAGCCCCGCCGGCGGGCCCACCGCGATCCGCGCGGAACTCCCGCTGTGAGCCGCGCGTGGTAGACAGGCCCATGCGGATCGTGATCGCGGACGACGCGGTGCTGCTCCGGGAGGGGCTGGTACGGCTGCTCACCGAGTGCGGGCACGAGGTGGTGGCCGCCGTCGCCGACGGCGACGCGCTGGTGGCGGCGGTGGTGGCCCATCGGCCGGACGTCTCGATCGTCGACGTCCGGATGCCGCCGTCGCACACCGACGAGGGGCTGCGCGCGGCGGTGGAGGCGCGGCGGCTGGTGCCCCGCACCCCGATCCTGGTCCTCTCCCAGTACGTCGAGGTGTCGTACGCCGACGACCTGCTCGCCACCACCGGCGGCGGGGGCGGCGGTGGGATCGGCTACCTGCTGAAGGACCGGGTGGCCGCGATCGACGAGTTCCTCGACGCGCTGGACCGGGTCTCGGCCGGCGGCACGGTGCTCGACCCCGAGGTGGTCGGGCAGCTCTTCGCCCGGCGGCGGCGCGACGACCCGCTGCGGGAGCTGACCCCGCGCGAACGCGAGGTGCTCGCGCTGATGGCCGAGGGACGCTCCAACACCGCGATCGCGAGGACGCTGGTGGTCAGCGACGGCGCCGTCGAGAAGCACGTCCGCAACATCTTCACCAAGCTCCAGCTGCCGCCCGACACGGAGCAGCACCGACGGGTCCTGGCCGTCCTCGCCTACCTGCGCAACTGACCGCCGGGGCGAGCGGCCCCGCCGGCACCGTCAGGGCAGGGTGGCCGCCAGGGCGACCGCCTCGGTGAGGGTGTCGGCAACCGGGTGGCCGGCGGCGCGCAGCCGCGCCGGGTCGGTGAACCCGCCGGTGTAGAGGACGGCGCGGCCCCCCACCGACACGGCGGCGTCGGCGTCGTCGACGGAGTCGCCGATCAGCACCACGTCCCGGCCGTCCACGCCGAGCTCGGCCAGGTGCCGGCGGAGCGACTCGGCCTTGCGGTCGCCGCCGACGCTCGCCCGCAGCCCGTCCACCCGGACGAAGTGCCCGGCGAGGCCGTACGTCCACACGGTCGGCACCAGCTCCTCGTGGAACCACATGGACAGCAGGGACTGGCTGCCCGGCCACGCCGCCATCGCGACCGTGGCGTCCTGCGCCAGCTGGCAGGTGGTCAGCCCGGTGCGGTACGCGTCGTGGAAGATCCGGTCCAGCCGGCCGAACGCGTCGTCGTCGACCGCCCGGCCGAGCAGCTCCGCGTAGTAGTCGGCGACGGGGCGGCGGAACCGTACCCGGTGCTCGTCGGCGGTCACGGTCGGCCCGCCGACGCTGGCGATGGCGACGTTCGTGGAGGCGACCACCAGGCTCAGGTCGTTGAACAGGGTGCCGTTCCAGTCCCACACCAGGTGGTTGCGCGCAGGGGTCATCGCAGCACCATAGCGCCCGGCGCTACAGCTGCGGGGTGGTCAGGTCCCGCAGCAGCCGCTCCTCCTCCACCCGCCAGTAGCCGTGCTCCTTGCCGTCGAGGAGCACCACCGGCAGCCGGTCGCCGTACTCGCGTTCCAGCTCGACGTCGTCGGTGACGTCCTTCTCGTTCCACCGGTCGCCGGTGACCGCCACCACCCGGTCCAGCGCCAGCTTCGCGTCGTCGCACAGGTGGCAGCCGGGGCGGGTGATCAGGGTGAGTCGGGGCTCACGCATCGGTCTCCTCCGTCGTGCTGGTGCCGGCCGGGGCCGGCGGGCGGGTCTCCGGCGACGCCGCCGGGGACGGCACCGGGCCCCCCGGGGTCGACACCGGCCGGAGCAGGGTCTTGCGTACCTTCCCGATCACCGAGTGCGGCAACTCGTCGACGAACTCGACGGCGGTCGGGCACTTGAACCGGGCCAGGTTGCGGGCGCAGTGGGCGAGGAGCTCCTCGCCGGTCACCGGACGCCCCGGCGCCGGCACCACGTACGCCCGGACAG
The DNA here is from genome assembly GCF_036906775.1 of Micromonospora sp. CPCC 205561. Classification (NCBI taxonomy): domain Bacteria; kingdom Bacillati; phylum Actinomycetota; class Actinomycetes; order Micromonosporales; family Micromonosporaceae; genus Micromonospora; species Micromonospora sp. CPCC 205561. The sequence goes on from NZ_JBAKHV010000018.1 coordinate 90,580, forward strand.
TCTCGCCCGTCCGTGGGTGCGGCACACCCAGTACCGCCGACTCCGCCACCCCCGGGTGCGCGGAGAGCACCAGCTCGACCTCGTGCGGGTAGACGTTGAAGCCGTTGACCAGGATCAGCTCGCCGATCCGGTCGACCAGGAAGAGGTCGCCGTCGGAATCGGCGTACGCCACGTCGCCGGTCGCCCACCAGCCGTCGGCGTCCGGCCCGCCCCGGCCGTCCGGCCAGTAGCCGGAGAAGAGGTTCGCCCCGCGCACCACGATCTGGCCGGGGTCGGTGCCCGGCGTGACGTCGGAGAGGTCCATCTCGTCGGCGTCGTCGTCCGGCTCGGTCACCCCGTCGCGCCAGAGGTCGGCCCCGTCCGGCCCGACCAGCCGCACCTCGACGCCGGGCAGCGGGCGGCCGATCGAGCCGGCCTTCGGCTCGCCGCCGACGAGGGTCGAGGTCAGCACCGGCGCGGTCTCGGTCAGGCCGTACCCGACGTGCACCGGGCGGGCGGCGGCCTGGGCGAAGCGCGTGGCGTCGGCCGGTGCCAGCGGCGCCGCGCCGCAGACCACGACCCGCACCGACGTCGTCGCCGCGGCGAGGGCGGCGGCGTCCGCGGTGGACCAGGCGGCGACCATCGACGGTACGCCGACCAGCACGGTCACCCGGCGCCGGGCGATCTCGGCGAGCCCGGCGTCGGGGCCGAGGTCGTCGACGAGCACCCCGGTCGCGCCATGGTGGACGACCGCGCCCAGCCCCGCGTTCAGCCCGTACGCGTGGAACAGCGGCAGGGCGAGCAGCACGACGTCGTCCGGGCCGAGGACCGGCGGGTCGATCCGGGCGACCTGATCGTGGTTGGCCGCCAACGCCCGGTGCGTCAGCATCGCGCCCTTCGGCCGCCCCTCGGTGCCGGAGGTGTAGAGCAGCAGCGCCAGGTCGTCGCCGCCTCGTCGGGGGAACGCGGGGCCACCGTCGGCGACCGGCGGTGCCGTCCGCACGACGGCGAGCGCGGGCAGTTCCCCGGCGACGCCGGCGACCAGGCCCCGCACCGGCTCGGTGCAGATCAACACCGAGGCACCGGAGTCGGCCAGCAGGTGCCGCAGTTCGGGGGCGGTGAGGCCGGGGTTGACCGGCACGGCGACCAGCCCGGCCCGCAGCGCGGCCAGGCAGCCCACCACGAAGTCGGGCGTGTTGCCGAGCGCGACGGCCACCCGGGGCGGGTGCCGGTCGGTGCCCGACGGGGGGCGGGCCAGGGCCGCCAGGGCGTGGGCGGTGGCCGTGACCGAGGCGTCCAGTTCGGACCAGGTCAGCGTCTGCTCGCGCCAGCGCAGCGCGGGCCGGTCGCCGTGGGCGACGGCCGCCCGGTGGAGCCGCTCGACGAGGGTCGGCGCGGCGCTGTCGATTGCGTCCTGCACGGTGGCTGAGTCTGGCACAGCGCGGGCCCCCGGGCCATGCCCGCGGCGGGGCGGCCGGGGCTTCGCGTCCGGTGGGACGACCGGGCGGGGGAAGTCCCGTCGACAGGACGATCAGGACGCGGCGGCGAGACGGGCCGGTCCCGGCCACAGGACGACACCGGGGCCGAGCGGCGGCCCGCCCGGCCCCCAGTCGACGCCCGCGCCGACGCACCGCCGCGGACCGGACACATGCGCCCTGAGCTGGAATTTCCTTCGCATCCACCGCCCATCGCGAAAGTCAACCGCACGCGACGGACAACGGGTCCGCCAGCGGTGCGACGCGGCGGGAAATACTTCCGCCCTGTGTAACGGACTTGCCACGCGTGGGTGACGTTGGCCCTATCATCACTCGGGTCGGCTCACCCCATTTGCCGTGAGTCGACACCCCTCAGCCCGAGGAGGCCCCCGTGCCTGTGAGCGCATTGGACCAGCACCTCAAGGGGATCTGCCGCCCGTCGGCACACCCCGAGCCAGCCCTGCCCGGCCGCGCCGGCCGGGCGGCCTCGACGCCGTCCGGCGGAACGGAGGCGGCACGGTGACCACCTTCGGTTACGCGGACCGGCCACTCGGCCTGACCAGTCCGGCGGCCCGCGTCCCGGTCAACGAGCGGCCCGCCGCCCGGGGTCCGCTGGACGACACCGGCAGCCTCACCACGCGGGGGGAGGGCGCGCCGAGCCGGACCCGCCACCGGCCGCACAACGAACCGCCGCCGCGCAGCGCGACGCCGGGAGGCAACGCGAAGCCGGCCGGTGGCCGGGTCGTGGCCCCCGGCCGCCCCACCATGCCGGCGCAGGGCCGCCGCGGCACGGAACCGTCCACCGGCCCCGACCCGTCGGGCCCCGAGACGGCGGTCCTTCCGGCGGTGCCGGCCGCCGCCGCGCCGATCAACGCCTCGACGGGCTTCCCCAGCCGGCCTGACCCGTCCGATCCCGCCACCGAGGTCTGGGGGCTGGTCGAGCGCGCCCAGGCCGGCGAGACCGAGGCGTTCGGGCTCATCTACGACCGGTACGTCGACACCGTGTTCCGGTTCGTCTACTTCCGGGTGGGCAACCGTCAGCTCGCCGAGGACCTCACCTCCGACACCTTCCTGCGGGCCCTCAAGCGGATCGGCAGCTTCACCTGGCAGGGGCGCGACCTGGGCGCCTGGCTGGTGACCATCGCCCGCAACCTGGTGGCGGACCACTTCAAGTCCGGCCGCTACCGGCTGGAGGTCACCACCGGCGACGTGCTGGACGCCGACCGGGAGGACCGGGGCCCCGAGGGCAGCCCGGAGGCGGCGGTGGTCGAGCACATCACCAACGTCGCCCTGCTCAGCGCCGTCAAGCAGCTCAACCCGGAGCAGCAGGAGTGCATCGTGCTGCGCTTCCTCCAGGGCTTCTCGGTGGCCGAGACGGCCCGCGCGATGGGCAAGAACGAGGGCGCCATCAAGGCACTCCAGTACCGCGCGGTGCGGGCGCTGGCGCGGCTGCTCCCGGCCGGCTTCCAGCCGTAGTCCCGCGGGGGCGGCCGACGGTCGCCGCTCGACGTACGCGCAGCTCAGCGCCGTCGTCACGCCGGGACGGCGATCACTTTCCGTGATTTCGCCTCCGCCGGCCCCGTAACCCCCGCCAGGTACGGACCGTTTCTCCGGGTGCGACCGGTGGTAGCCCCGGCTCCCCGGGCCCCCAGGGTCCGGCAGCGCGGCCGGCCACGACGTTCGTCCGTGGTGTCGAGCCGTCACCGGTCGCTGGCTACGACAGCGGCCGACCGGTCGCGACCAGCGAGAGGAGGTGCCCGCGGTGGACAGCTACCTCTTCTCCCGCCGGCGCGCGGAGCGCTTCGCGCAGCTTCTCGACGAGGCCAGCGGGGGCCGACGGCACCACGTCCGTTCCCGGGCCGACGACCAGTTGGCCGTGCTCGTCGGGGTCGGACGGCGGCTCCACGCGGCTCCGCCCGACGTGGCGGTGGACCCGGAGTTCCGCACCGGACTGCGAGCCATGCTGCTGGCCACCGCCGAGCGTGAGGGCATCGGGGCCCCGGCCGCCACGACCGAGCCGGCGTCCCGCCGCTCCACCGCCGAGGCGGGCCGGAACCGGCTGCTGCCGGCGGTCACCGCCCGTCGGGCCCGCGCCCGGGGCGCCATCCTGGTCGGCGTCGCGGCCGGCGCCGTGGCCCTCTCCGGCATCTCGGCCGCCAGTGAGAACGCGGTCCCCGGCGACGCGCTGTACGGCATGAAGCGCTCCACCGAACGCGCCCAGCTCGCGCTGGCCAGCTCGGACGTCAGCCGGGGTCAGCTGTTCCTGGGCTTCGCCCGCACCCGGCTGGCCGAGGCCGCCTCGTTGCGCGGCGACGAGGGCGGCTTCAGCGCCGTGCTGGACGACATGGACGCCGACACCCGCCAGGGCGTACGCCTGCTGACCACCGCCGCGGCGCAGCGCTCGGACCCGGCGGCGCTGGACGCGGTCAACGCCTTCCTCACCGGCCAGCGGCGGGCGGTCGGGGGTCTTCTCGACGACGCCTCCCGGGCCGACCGCGAGCGGGCGCGCCGCTCGATCGCCCTGCTCGACGCGGCCCGCAAGCGCTCCGACGCACTGCGCGCGGCGATCGCGTGCGGCCTGCCCGCCCCTCTCGGCAGCGACACGCTCGGGCCGGCTCCGGCCTCCTGCCCCGGCGGCCGCTGACCGGCGCCTCCCCCGGCCCGGCCGAGACGTCCGCGCCACAGTTGCCCCGTCGGGCGGCCGTCGGCCACCGGGCCCCGGCTACCCTCGCGGATGGCAACACGCCGCGCCGGTCGAGCGGAGGGAGGTCGCGTGGCCCGCAGCCGCAAGGTGACGGTCAGCACCGACGCCCACGGCCACACCGCCGGCTGGGCGGAGACCGGCCTGACGCCCCCGGTGCCGGATCCGACCGCGGCGGCCTTCTTCGACGTCGACAACACGATGATGCAGGGCGCGTCGATCTACTGGTTCGCCCGAGGGCTCGCCGCCCGCAAGTACTTCACCGCCGCCGACCTGGCCCGGTTCGGCTGGCAGCAGTTGCGGTTCCGGCTGCTGGCCACCGAGCACGCCGGGGACATGTCGCAGGCGAAGGAGGCCGCCCTCGCCTTCGTCGAGGGCTGGCGGGTGGACGACGTGGAGCGCCTCGCGGAGGAGATCTTCGACGAACTGATGGCGCCCCGGATCTGGGGCGGCACCCGCCGGCTGGCCCAACGCCACCTGGACGCCGGCGAGCGGGTCTGGCTGGTCAGCGCCGCCCCCGTGGAGATCGGCAGGGTGATCGCCGCCCGGCTGGGCCTGACCGGCGCGGTCGGCACGGTCGCCGAGATGGTCGACGGCGCGTACACGGGTCGGCTCGTCGGCGACCTGATGCACGGCCCGGCCAAGGCCGAGGCGGTCGCGCAGCTCGCCGCGGTGGAAGGGCTGGACCTGGGTCGTTGCACGGCCTACAGCGACTCGTGCAACGACCTGCCGATGCTCTCCTCGGTGGGCCGGGGCGTGGCCGTGAACCCCGACGCGGCCCTGCTGAGGGAGGCCCGGCAGCGCGGCTGGGACGTACGCGACTTCCGCACCGGCCGCCGGGCGGTCATGATCGCCGTGCCGTCCACCGCGGCGGCCGGCCTGCTCGCCGGGGCGGTCACCGCGGGGCTGGCGCTGCACCGGCGCCGCCGCGACGGCTGACCACGCCGCCCGCCGGCGGCGCTCGGCCGCGTCACGGGCCGAACGGGTCCGGGCGGCGCTCCAGCAGGTGGTGCAGGGTCTGCTGGATGGTCTCCCGCACCTGGTCGGCCAGGTTGAACACGACCAGCGGATCGTCGGCGGAGTCCGTCAGGTGTGCCGTGGGGATCGGCGGGCAGAACTCGATCATCCACTTGCTGGGCAGCGGCACCACGCCCAGCGGCCCCAGCCAGGGGAAGGTCGGGGTGACCGGGAAGTAGGGCAGCTTGAGCAGCCGCGCCAGGGGCTTGATGTCGGCCAGCATCGGATAGGTCTCCTCGCCGCCGACGATGGCGACCGGCACGATGGGAGTGCCGGTGCGCAGCGCCGCCGAGACGAACCCACCCCGACCGAAGCGTTGCAGCTTGTAGCGCTCGGAGTAGAGCTTGCCGATGCCCTTGAAGCCCTCCGGGAAGACGCCGACCAGCTCGCCGTTGCCGAGCAGCCGCTCGGCGTCCGGGTTGCAGGCGACGGTTCCGCCGGTCTTGCGGGCGATCTCGGAGACCACCGGCATCCGGAAGACCAGGTCGGCGCCGAGCAGCCGCAGGTAGCGGCGGGCCGGGTGCTGGTCGTGCAGCGCGGCGGCGAGGATCAGCGCGTCCAGCGCCACGGTGCCGGAGTGGTTGCCGACCACCAGGCCGGCGCCCTCGGCGGGGACGTGCTCCAGGCCGGTCACCTCGGTGCGGAACCAGTCCCGGTAGAGCAACCGCAGCAGCGGGTGGAAGACGGACTCGGTGATCTCGGGATCGAAGCCGAACTCGTCGACCTCGTAGTCGCCGGAGAGTCGGCGGCGTAGGAACGCGAGCCCTCTGGCCACCCGGCGGTCCCAGTGGTCGCCCGGCCGGTCCGGCACCGCCGGCCCGGCCACCGGCGCCGCCCCGGGGGAAGCGGCGCCGCCCGGCGTCGCGTCGGCCGGCAACTCGCGGGCGGCCGGGACACCAGGGCCGCCGGCGGCGGGCGTCTCGTCGGCCGCGGCGGCGGCGGACGGCCCGTCGGCGAAGTCGGA
>NZ_JBAKHV010000019.1:0-88917 GCF_036906775.1 Micromonospora sp. CPCC 205561
GACAACTCGACACGCGACTGCGCACCCTGCACACCGTGCGGCACCAACTTGCCCATGTCCGGCGACGCCTTGTCGGCCCGCACGGCCACCGCCACCGGCCCGCCCTCGACCGACGGCACGGCATGAGCCGCGACCGGACCGGCGAACACACCACCGGCAAACGCCAGACCAGCAACACCCAGCACGCTCTTACGCAGCATCGTGTTCACAACAAAGCTCCATTCGGGGGTCGGCACCCCGCACACCGAAAAGGGGGATCTCGGTGGGGATGCGAGCACCGTCGGCGCTCATGTACTCAGGGGAATCTCCGACATCACGCGCCGAAGACCAAAGACCAGATCGGCCGTCTCGACCGGAGACCGGACCGGCGGGGCGGGGGAACGCCCTCACGTCGGCCGGACCCTGTGCAACGACCACCGGCCCGCCAACATTCCGCCGGCCCCGACAGACACACCCACCTGCCGGCGGACCCTGCCTCGGTCGTACCCTGCCTCGGTCGTACGCAGGGTGTAACGCCCCCACCCCCGCCACGATTCCGCCCCCACCATGCCCCCGACCACACCCACAGACCGGACAAACCACACGACCGGACCCGATCACCCCAGCCGGCCCGAGCCGAACCGGACAGCCGCCACCGGACCGGACGACCGTCGCACCGGGTCGACCCGGCGACGCGCCGGGCGGCAGACCGCGAATGACCGGCGACCGCGCGACCCCGCCGTGCCCGGGGCGGGGATCCAATCCAGGGGACGCCGCACCCGCCGATCCCGCCCCACCGCCGTACCCGCCGGACTAGCCTCGACAGAAGAGCCGGCGCGACGCCCGCGGAGGTGATTCGGATGGCCGCAGCCTCCGACGAGGCGGTGGTGGTGGGGCTCGGCTCGGAACGCAACCTGCCGGTGGTCGGGCTGGCCGCGCGGGAGGCCGCCACGCACGGCCGCCCGTTGTTCCTGGTGCACGCGTTCAACTGGACGACGGCGCTGGAGGCCCCGTCGATCGCCGGGCCGCGCGCCGACGCCGAGGAGCTGATCTCCCGGGCCACGACGATCGCCCACGAGATCGAGCCGGCGCTGCCGGTCAGCGGCGAGATCGTCGAGGGGGCGCCGGTCGCCACCCTGGTGCGCCACTCCGAGTCGGCGTTCCTGCTCGCCGTGGGCGACGGCGGCATGGCGGACTGCGCCGACTGCGTACCGGTCGACGCGCCGGCGGTGCAGCTCGCCGCCCGGGCCGGCTGCCCGGTGCTGGTGGCCCGACGCCAGCCGCCCCCGCAGGGTCCGGTGCTCGTCGGGGTGGACGGCTCCGTCAGCTCCCAGGTCGCGTTGGACTGGGCGTTCGAGTGCGCGGCCCGGCGGGAGGCGCGGCTGCTCGCGGTCCGCGTCGTCGAGCCGGGGGACGGCGCCGTGGAGCCCGACCCGCTCGTCGCGATGGTGGCCCGCTCCGCACGCCGGTTCCCGTCCGTGGCGACGGAGTGTCACGCGATCCGCGGTGATCCCGGCACCGTCCTGGTGGACCAGTCCCGCTCGGCGCAGGTGGCGCTGGTCGCCGCCCGGGGCGACGAGCCGTGGCGGGGAATGCTCGGCGCGGTGAGCCAGGCCCTGCTCTACCACTCCCCCGCCCCGGTGATCGTGGTGCGCGGGCTGACCGCGCTGCCGGGACGGGCTTGACGCCCGCCCGGCACGGGACCAACGGCCCTGATCGACACCGGCACCGGTCGGGGAAGCTGACACCGGCCGGCCCGATCCGCGCTCCGAGGATGCAGGACTCCCCTACCCGCGAGAGGCTCATGCAGTATGGACACCGCTCCCGACCTGGACAGTCCCCTGACCGACGACGAGCTGCGCCGGCTGGACGCCTACTGGCGGGCGGCGAACTACCTGACCGTGGGGCAGATCTACCTGCTGGACAACCCGCTGCTCCGCGAGCCGTTGACGGCCGAGCACGTCAAGCCCCGGCTGCTCGGGCACTGGGGCACCAGCCCCGGGCTGAACCTGCTCTACGCCCATCTCAACCGGGTCATCGTCGCCCGTGACCTCTCCGCCATGTTCGTCACCGGGCCGGGGCACGGCGGCCCGGCGATCGTCGCGAACACCTGGCTGGAGGGCACCTGGAGCGAGGTGTACCACCACATCGACCGCGACGAGGCCGGCATGGCACGGCTGTTCCGCCAGTTCTCCTTCCCCGGCGGCATCCCCAGCCACGTGGCGGCGGAGGTGCCGGGTTCGATCCACGAGGGCGGCGAGCTGGGGTACGCGCTGAGCCACGCCTACGGCGCGGCGTTCGACAACCCCGACCTGCTGGTGGCGTGCGTGATCGGGGACGGAGAGGCGGAGACCGGCCCGCTCGCCGGAAGCTGGCTCTCCAACGTGTTCCTCAACGCGGCCCGCGACGGCGCGGTACTGCCCATCCTGCACCTCAACGGCTACAAGATCGCCAACCCGACCGTGCTGGACCGGATCCCCGAGGACGACCTCCTCGCCATGATGCGCGGCTTCGGCTACCAGCCGTACGTGGTCGCCGGGGACGACCCGGCGACCGTGCACCAGGTGCTCGCCGGCACGCTGGACCGGGCGCTGGACGAGATCGCCGCCGTCCAGCGGCAGGCCCGCTCCGGGGGCACCGTCGAACGCCCCCGTTGGCCCATGATCATTCTGCGTACGCCGAAGGGCTGGACCGGGCCGCGGGAGGTCGACGGCAAGCAGGTCGAGGGCACGTACCGCGCGCACCAGGTTCCGTTGTCGGAGGTACGCAGGAACCCGGAACACCTGGCCGAGTTGGAGCGCTGGCTGCGCAGCTACCGGCCGGAGGAGCTCTTCGACGCCACCGGGGCGCCGGTGGCCGAACTGACGGCGCTGCCGCCGAGGGGCGAACGGCGGATGAGCGCCAACCCGGTCACCAACGGCGGCCTCGTGATGCGCGACCTGACACTGCCGGACTTCCGCGACTACGCCGTCGACGTGCCGCACCCGGGCGAGACCGCGGCCGGCGCGACCGGCGCCCTCGGCCCCTGGGTCCGCGACGTGATCACCGCCAACCCGCAGACGTTCCGCCTCTTCGGGCCCGACGAGGTCGCCTCCAACCGGCTCGGCGCGGCGTTCGAGGTCACCGACCGCGTCTGGGTCTCCGGCACCGTCCCCGGCGACGACCACCTCTCCCCCGACGGGCGGGTGATGGAGGTGCTCTCCGAGCACCTGTGCCAGGGCTGGCTGGAGGGCTATCTGCTGACGGGGCGGCACGGCATCTTCACCAGCTACGAGGCGTTCATCCACATCGTCGACTCGATGGTCAACCAGCACGCCAAGTGGCTGAAGGTGACCCGGGGCATCCCGTGGCGGGCGCCGGTGCCGTCGCTGAACTACCTGCTCTCCAGCCACGTGTGGCGGCAGGACCACAACGGCTTCTCCCACCAGGACCCCGGTTTCATCGACCACGTGATCAACAAGAAGGCCGAGGTGGTACGCGTCTACCTGCCGCCGGACGCCAACACGCTGCTCTCCACGATGGACCACTGCCTGCGCAGCCGGCACTACATCAACGTGGTGGTGGCCGGCAAGCAGCCCGCCCCGAACTGGTTGTCGATGGAGGAGGCCGTCCAGCACTGCCGGCGCGGCGTCGGGATCTGGGACTGGGCCAGCACGGACGCCGGCAGCGAGCCGGACGTCGTGCTCGCGTGCGCCGGGGACGTGCCGACGCTGGAGACGCTGGCCGCCGCCGGCCTGCTGCGCCGGCACCTGCCGGAGCTGAAGGTGCGGGTGGTCAACGTGGTCGACCTGATGCGTCTGCAACCGGCGTCGGAGCACCCGCACGGGCTGTCGGACAAGGAGTTCGACACGATCTTCACCCGGGACAAGCAGGTCATCTTCGCGTACCACGGCTACCCGTGGTTGATCCACCGGCTCACCTACCGCCGGACCAACCATGACAACCTGCACGTACGCGGCTACAAGGAGGAGGGCACCACCACCACGCCGTTCGACATGGTGATGCTCAACGACCTGGACCGCTTCCACCTGGTCATCGACGTGATCGACCGGGTGCCGGGGCTGGCAGACCGGGCCGCCCACCTGCGGCAGGAGATGGTCGACGCGCGCCAGGCGTGCCGGGACCACACCCGCCGGCACGGCGAGGACGATCCCCGCGTCGCCGAGTGGCGCTGGGTCCGCGAGACGGACCCCGGACTCCGGGGTGACCAGTGAGCAGTGGGCTCGCGAGCCCCGCGGCCGCGGACGAAGGGTGGTCCCGATGAGCGGCAACGAGATCCTGGTCGGCTACGACGGCTCCGCCGACGCCGCCGCGGCGCTGGACTGGGCGCTGGAGGAGGCCGGCCGCACCGGGCGGCCGGTGCGGCTGGCGTACGTCTTCGAGTGGCTCACCGTGGCCGGTTGGATCGGCCCCGGCGTCGCTCCCGGCATCTGGCCGGACGACACGGCCCGCCGGCAGGTCGAGGAGCTGGTGCACAAGGCGGCGGCGGACGCGGCCGCCGCCCACCCGGAGCTGACCGTCACCGGTGAGGTGCTCGACGGGCCGCCCGCGCTGGTGCTCCAGGAACGCTCCGAGCGCGCCGACCTGCTGGTGCTGGGCACCCGGGGGCACGGCGGCTTCGGCGGGCTGCTGGTGGGCTCGACCGCCGTCACGGTCACCGCGCACGCGCACTGCCCGGTGGTGGTGGTCCGTGGCGACTCCGCCGCCGGCGGGCGCAGCGGGCACGTGGCGGTCGGCGTGGACGGCTCCGAGTGCTCGCTGCTGGCGCTGGGCTTCGCGTTCGAGCAGGCCGCGGCCCGACGGGTGCCGCTGTGCGTGGTGCGGGCCTGGCACGCGCCCGCCGGTCAGCGCCCGCCGGCGGGTCCCGAGGCGCGGGAGGCCGCGGCGGCCGACCGGGCCGAGCTGGACGAGCCGCTGGCCCGGTGGGGCGCGACGTTCCCCGAGGTGGCGGTCACCGTGGCGGTGACGCAGGGCAGCGCGGCGTCCCTGCTGGTCGACGCCAGTCGCGCCGCGTGCCTGGTGGTGGTCGGCACCCGCGGTCGGGGCGGCCTGAAGGGGATGCTGCTCGGATCGGTCAGCCAGCAGCTCATCCAACACGCGAGCTGCCCGGTGGCGGTGGTCCGCGAACGCTGAGTGCGCGGAAAGGCCTCGCGGTCGGGTTCCGACGCGCCGGAGGGTCTCCCGCGGCCGGTCTGCGACCGGCCGCGCGGGCCGGCGGCGCTCGGTGACCCGCGTGCGGCCGTACGTGGCATGGCGCAGGATGGAGCGGCAACCCCGCCCGGGACACCACCGGGCCGGGGCACGACGGGGAAAGACGGAGAGGTCGTAACGATGAGCCACGAGACGCCGGCGACGGGCCGCCCGCTGACCACCGCACTCGCGGAGGCCGCCGCGACGGCCGGGCACGCCCCGTCGATGCACAACAGCCAACCGTGGCGGTGGCGGGTCCTGCCGGACGCGCTGGAGCTGCGGATGGTCCGCGACCCCCGGCTCACGGCGACCGACCCCGAGGGGCGGCTGATGGCGTACAGCTGCGGGGCGGCGCTGCACCACGCGCGGGTCGCGCTGGCCGCGGAGGGCTGGACGGCCCTGGTGGAACGGATGCCCGACCCCGCCGACCCGGACCTGCTGGCCCGGCTGACCGGGCTGGCCCGCGCGGACGCCGACACCGACGCCATGCGTCTGGTGCAGTGCATGCGGGTACGGCACACCGACCGGCGGCCGGTCAGCGACGAGCCGGTGCCGACCAGCGCCCTCGGGGAGATCGCCTCGACGGTCGCCGCCGAGGGCTGCCAGCTCCAGTTCCTCGACCGCGACAACGTCCTGGAGCTGGCCGCCACGGCCGGGCGCGCGGCGAGCGTCGAGGCGGAGGACCCGCAGCTGCGCGAGGAGCTGGAGTACTGGACCAGCCGCGGCGACGCCGGCACCGGCCTGCCGCCGGAGGTGCTGCCCTCGGAGGCGCCGCAGACGACCGTGCCGGCCCGCGACTTCGGCCGCCCCGGCACCCTGCCGATCGGCGCCGGGCACGACCGGGCCGCCGTGTACGGGCTGCTCTACGGAGACGAGGACGAGCCCGACAGCTGGCTGCGGGCCGGGGAGGCGCTCTCGGCCGCCTGGCTGACCGCCACCCGGCTCGGGATCTCCGTGGTGCCGCTGAGCGGCGTGGTGGAGGTGGCGGGCACCCGGCAGACCCTGCGCGGGCTGCTGGCCGGTCTCGGCTACCCGTACCTCGTGCTGCGGTTGGGGATCGCGGACCCGGCGCACGCGGGGCCGCCGCACACCCCGCGGCTCGCCGTCGCCCAGGTGGTGGACACCTCGGCGGTGCGACCCACCGACGCGTAACGGCGATCGGGCCACGGACACCGGGCGGATACCATCGCCCGGTGTCCGACAGCGCAGCGAGCCAGCACCCCGAACGGCACGTGACGCCCTCGCTGGGGCTCAGCCCGCTGTCCCGGGTGCGACTCGACGAGCTGCTCCAGGAGATGCTGGACCGGGTCGGCGAGGTGGTGACCAGCCGGGAACGGCTGCGGGCCCTGCTCGACGCGGTGGTCGGCATCGGCACCGACCTCGACCTGCGCAGCACGCTGCAACGGATCGTGCGGGCGGCCTGCGAGCTGGCCGGCGCCCGCTACGGCGCGCTGGGCGTGCTCGGCCAGGACCACCTGCTGCACGACTTCATCACCCACGGCATCGGCCCGGAGCTGCACGCCCGCATCGGCGACCTGCCCCACGGGCGGGGCGTGCTCGGCCTGCTCATCGACGATCCCCGCCCCCTGCGGATGCCCGACATCACCCAGCACCCGAAGTCCTACGGGTTCCCGCCGCACCACCCGCCGATGCACAGCTTCCTCGGCGTTCCCGTGCGCATCCGCGACCAGGTCTTCGGCAATCTCTACCTGGCCGAGAAGCAGGGCGGCGCCGAGTTCACCGAGGACGACGAGGAGATCGTCGTCGCGCTCGCCGCCGCGGCGGGCGTGGCGATCGAGAACGCCCGCCTGTACGCGCTGGCCCACCGGCGGGAACGCTGGCTCGCGGCGACCGCCGAGATCACCGGCGTGCTGCTGGGCGAGGTGCGCCGCACCGACGCCCTGGCCCTGGTGGCGCGGCGCGCCCGCGAGGTCGCCGAGGCGGAGGTCGCACTGGTGCTGCTCTACGACCCCGACGCCGAGGAGTTCACCGTCGAGGTGGTGGACGGCGCCGACGAGCAGTCCGGGGCGCTGGTCGGTACCGTGCTGCCGGCGGCCGAGACGAGCTTCGCCGCCGCCGTGGCCGAGGGCCGGCACGACCGGGTGGCCGACCTGGCCCACGCCGCCCCCTGGCCGGCGCTGCTGCGGACCGGCCCGGCGGTGGTCGCGCCGCTGGCCACCGCCGACACCCTGCACGGCGTGCTGGTGATCGCGCACCGGCCCGACCGGGCGCCCGTCGCCAACGACGACGACACGGCCCTGCTGGGCAGCTTCGCCGGGCAGGCCGCGCTGGCCATGGAGCGGGCCCGGGGGCAGGAGGAACGGGAACTGCTGGTGGTCCTGGAGGACCGCGAGCGCATCGCCCGGGACCTGCACGACGTGGTCATCCAGCGGCTCTTCGCCACCGGGCTGCAACTGCAGAGCGCCGCCCCGATGACGACGAAACCGGAGGTCGCCCGGCGGATCAACGCCGCCGTCGACGACCTGGACGCCACCATCAAGGACATCCGCCGCACCATCTTCGAGCTGCGTACCCCCATGAGCGCGACACTGCGCACCGAGATCCGGGAGGCCGTCGAGGCGGCCGCCGAGGCGCTCGGCCACCGGCCGGGCCTGGAGCTGACCGGCCCCATCGACAGCGCCGTGCCCGACGCGGTCCGCCCCGAGCTCACCGCCGTGCTGCGCGAGGCCCTCTCCAACGCCGTACGGCACGCCCGCGCCACCCGGGTGGAGGTGGCGGTGCGCGTCGACGCCGGCCGCGTGTCGCTCACGGTCACCGACGACGGGGTGGGCTGCGACCCGGCCGCCGCGCGGGGCGGCCTGGTCAACCTGCGCGAGCGCGCCGAGCGCCACGACGGCGAGTTCGAGGTACGCCGAGCCCAACCCCACGGCACCGAACTCCACTGGTCGGTCCCGCTCCGGGACTGACCCCCGCCCGCCACCTGACGCCCCACGCCCCACGCCCCACGCCCCACGCCCCACGCCCCACGCCCCCGCGATCTTGCACTTTCCGCCCCGGCAAAGGGGGCATATGCCTCGCGCCACGGGCCGCAAGTGCAAGATCGGCGACACGACGAGGGTGGCGGTGGGCGCTGGGCAGCGCACTCCGCCCCACGTCCCTCGCGATCTTGCACTTGTCGCCCGGGCAGAAGGGGCGAATCCACCGCACGAAGGGCCGGAACTGCAAGATCGGCGGCGATCAAGGCGACGCGGAGGCGTGGAGGCAGGGCGGGGCGGAGGCGGAGGCGGCGGGGTGGGTGGGGCGGGGCGGGGCGGGGCGGTGGGTGGGAGAGGGTCAGTGGGGCTTGCCGAGTAGGCGGGTGGCCAGGACGGCGGCCTGGGTACGGCGTTCCAGACCCAGCTTGGCAAGCACACTGGAGACGTAGTTCTTGACCGTCTTCTCGGCCAGGAACATCTTCCCGGCGATCTCCCGGTTGGTGAGGCCCTCGGCGACGTACTCCAGGATCCGCCGTTCCTGCTCGGTGAGCGACCTCAGCTCGGCGGGCTGCTCGACGCCGCTGCGGATGCGGTCCAGCACCCGGGTGGTGATCGCCGGGTCGAGCAGCGACTGGCCGGCGGCCACCCGGCGTACCGCGTCGACCAGGTCGGTGCCGCGGATCTGCTTGAGTACGTAACCCGCCGCGCCGGCCATGATCGCCGCGAAGAGCGCCTCGTCGTCCTCGTACGAGGTGAGGATCAGGCCCTTGATCGAGGAGTCCACGGCCCGTACGTCGCGGCACACGTCGATGCCGTTGCCGTCGGGCAGCCGCGCGTCGAGGATCGCCACGTCCGGCCGCAGGGCCGGGATGCGCCGGGTCGCCTCCTGGGCGAGCCCGGACTCCCCGACCACCTCGATGTCACCGCTGCTCTGCAGCAGGTCGGCCAGGCCACGGCGGACGACCTCGTGGTCGTCGAGCAGGAACACGCGGATCATCCCTCGTTTCTACCCCCTGCCGGTCCGGTCCCGCACGGGCCGAAGGTCCCGAAGCGGCGTCACCCGCCCCCCGGGCCGGACCGGCGACGGGCCGTCGGCACCGGCAGGCGGCGGCGGGGCCGGTCGGGCCCACGGGGTCGGGATGTCCGGCCCTGCCCGCTCCCCGACGAGCGGCGCACGGTGGGGAGGAACCAGTCGGGTACGGCACGACCTGTCGCGGAAGGAGCACGACCATGGAGACCGGCTTCACCGTCGAGCAACTGCGGACCGCCGCGACCGACGCCGTACGGGCACCGTCGATGCACAACACCCAGCCGTGGCGGTTCCGGCTGCGCGACGGCGGCATCGAGGTGCTGGTCGACGCGGACCGGCGGCTGCCGGCCACCGACCCGAACGGCTGGGGCGCCCGGATCGCCTGCGGGGCGGCGCTGTTCAACCTGCGGCTCGCCCTGGCCGTGGCCGGCACCCCGGCGACGGTCCGGCTGCGCCCCCACCCGGCCGAGCCGGACGTGGTGGCCCGGCTGGTGCCGGACGTACCGCGCCACCCCACCCCCGCCGAGCGGGCGCTGCACTCGGCCATCCCCCGGCGGTACAGCAACCGGGCGCCGTTCTGGCCCGACCCGGTACCCGCCGACGCCCGCTGGCGCCTCGCCGAGGCGGCCCGCGCGGAGCGGTGCTGGCTGGAGCTGCTGGTCGGCGTCGGCGCGGTGAACGCGTTCGCCGAGATCGCCCGGGGCGCCCACCGGGTGCTGGAGCGAAGCCCGGAGTACCGGGCCGAGCGCCAGGAGTGGGTGCGCGCCACGCCCGCCCCGGACGGGGTGCCGGCCGCCTCGGGCGGCCCGCGGGGCGAGCCGCAGGACGTGTTGCCGTCGCGCGGCTTCGGTGGCCTCGACCGGGCGCCGGGACGGGACTTCGAACCGGAGCCGCTGGTGGCGGTGCTCGGCTCGCCCGGCAACACGGCGGTCGACCAGGTCGTCGCCGGGCAGGCGTTGCAGCGGGTGCTGCTGACGGCGACGGACTCGGGGCTGGCGGCGTCGATGCTGTCCCAGCCGATCGAGGTGCCGTCGGCGCGCGATCAGCTGCGGCTCTCGCTGGGGCGGTTCGGCACGCCGCAGATGGTGCTGCGCGTCGGGTACGGCCAGCCGGGCTGGCCGACCCCGCGCCGCGTGGTGGACGAGGTGCTCGACCTGCCGGTGACCCGATCCTGACCGGCGGGTGAACCGGCGCCTCTCGTCCGACCGGGGTCAGGCGCCACCCATGCCCGTCGCGGAGAGCAGCGCCGCCTCCCGCCGCGGGTCCAGCCCGACCGGGGCCCGCTGCGGCCGTCCCGCCCGCGGTGGGACCGTGCCGACCTGTCGCAGCCACGCCCAGGTGTCGACGACCGTCCCGGCCACCGGGCGACAGGTCAGCCCCGCCGCGTACGCGCGCTCGACGTCGCGCTCCTGCAACCAGCGGTACTCGTGCCCGGCCGGGATCCAGATCGGCAGATCGTTCCACGGCACCACCCCGGCGGCCAGGATCGGCTCCGGGTCGGTCCAGCGCAGCCGGGCGGCGGAACCCGTCGCCGCCACGCAGGCGTCCAGCAGCTCGCCCATGGTGGTGTGCCCGGCGCGGCTCACCACGTTGAACGTGCCGCCCCGCCGCTGCGCGCCCCGGTCCAGCATCCAGCAGGCCAGGTCCCGCACGTCGACGTACTGCACCGACAGGTCGGCCGGCCCCGGGGCCAGCACGTCCCCGCCCCGGGCGATCCGCGTCAGCCACCAGGGCAGCCGGCCGATGTCCTCCCCCGGCCCGAGGACCAGCCCGGCCCGGGCGATCAGCGCCTGTTCCCCGAACACCTCCCGCACGGCGCGCTCGGCGCCGGCCTTGTTGGCCGCGTAGTCACCGTCGGGGGCGTCCGGCGCGGCGGCCACCACGGGGGCGTCCTCGTCCGAGCCGGGGGCGACCGGCGCGGCGTAGACCGAGCCGCTGGAGACGTAGACGTACCGGTCGACCCGGTCGACCAGCGCCCGGGCGGCGTCCCGCGCCGCCCGGGGCGCGCCGTCCCAGGTGTCCACCACCAGGTCCCACTCGCCGTCCGCCAGCGCCGACAGCCCGCCGGGCGCCGTCCGGTCGCCCCGCAACCGGCGTACGCCCTCCGGCGGCCCGCCGTGCAGTCCGCGGTTGAAGACCGTCACCGTCCAGCCGCGACGCACCCCCTCGGCGACCGTCGCGCCACCCACGAATCCCGTTCCACCGAGCACCAGCAGTCTCATGCGCTCCACTGTGCCGGCCCCGGACGGCCACCCCGCACCCCGTTCACGGTCAGCGGATCTGCCCACGGCAGAAGCCGGGCCCCCGTGGTGGATCAGCGCGCGGCGAACTCGTACGCCTGGCCCTGTCGCCGTCGACGCTCTGGGGCGACGCCCCGGGCGCCAGGCGGGCGGTGACCGGCCTGCTCACCGAGCTGGGCTGGGGCTGGCCGTCGGCGCGGCTCGTGGACCTCGGCGGGGTGGCGAACGCGCGGTGAGCCGGGGCGTCGGTGCTCATGGTCCGGTCGCCGGTCGCCGCCCCGGGACCGGTGCGGCGCGCGCACCGGAACGCGGCCCGGTGGTACGCCGTGCACGTGGTGGGCGATACTGGGTTTGAACCAGTGACCTCTTCCGTGTCAAGGAAGCGCGCTCCCACTGCGCCAATCGCCCGGGGTGACCGCCCCGTCCGGCAGGCCGGACCACGTTGGGCGGATCGCGAGCGGACGACGGGATTCGAACCCGCGACCCTCACCTTGGCAAGGTGATGCGCTACCAGCTGCGCTACGTCCGCGTGCCGCCGGTGTTCGTCGGCGACGAGCAGACTCTACCCGACGGCAAGATCGCCCGACAGGCAGCCCCGCCGCCGCCGACCCGGCGATGGTTGCACCGCTCAACGGCGGGGTACTGAGGTCCATCGACAGCACACCACATCCCCTGACCAAGGAGGCTGTCGTGGGTATCGGCACCAGCATCTTCCTGATCGCGCTCGGCGCGATCCTCACCTTCGCGCTCGATGCGAACCTCGGCGGCATCAACCTGGACGTCGTCGGCTGGATCCTGATGGCGGCCGGTGTGCTCGGCCTCATCATGACCACGCTCATCTGGGGGCGCCGCCGCCAGGTGGTCAGCACGACCGAGCCGGTGGAGTACCGCCGGGTCGAGGAGCGACGGGACGTCGCCCCGCCGCTCTGACACCGGTCCACGCGGCCGCCGGAGCTGAACGGTCGCGAACCGCACCGTCGACGTGCCGGTCGCCCTCCTCGGGTGACCGGCACGTCCCGTCCCGGCAGCCCGTACGACCGGTCCGAAGCCCGCCGCCGGGTCATGCCTCGACCGGCTCGGTGGCGACCGCCGTCACCGGGTAATAGCGTCTGCTGCCATGCGGACGGAGCCGGACAGGTCGCGGACGCGCGGACGGACACCGTCGCGCTCCCGCCCCGAGCGCGCCGAGGCCGTCGTCGCGATGACCCGGCTCGCCGCCGGCCCCGACCCCGTACCGGCCGTCCTCGGCGAGCTGGCCCGCCGGTCCGCCGCCACCGTCGCCCTGATCGGCGCCGACGGCACGGTCCTGAGCGTCCGGGCAGGTCGACACCCACTCGCGGCGGCCGTGCTGACCGCCGCCGCCCGCGCCGTACCCGAGTTGCACGCGCGCGGCACCCCCGCGGCCGTGCGGGGCGGCGACGGAGCGCCCACCGTCCACCTCGTCGCCCTCCGTGCCGGGGATCCCGGGGACGGCGCGGACTGCGATCCCGACGGCGGGACGGACCCGCCACCGTGGCTCGCGGCCGTCGACCCCGTGGACCCGGTCCCGGGCGACCTGCTCGCCGACGCCGCGCGCCTGCTCGCCCTCTGCTGGCGGCTGGACCGCTCCGAGCGTGCCCGGCGCCGGGTGGCCGCCGGCGACGGCCGCGGCCGGGAGGCGGTGCTGCACCTGCTCATGGTCGGTGACGTGGCGCCGGCCCGGCGGGTCGCCGCGGCGTTGCGCCCCCAACTGCCGGACGTGGCCCGGGTGTGCGTCGTGGAGTGCGCCCCCGGCCGACGTGGCGAGGCGGCCGGGCGGGTGACCCGCGCGCTGGGCGGACGCGCCTGGGTGGTGCCCTGCCCCGTGCGCTCCCGGCACCTCATCGCGCTGGTTCCGCAGCACGGCGGAGCGCCGGGCGCCCGCGGCTCCGACCCGGACGCGGCGGACCGGCTGATCAGTCAGCGGGTGCCGGACACCCGGGTAGGGGTGAGCGAGCCGGTCCCGCTGCACCGCACCGCCGTCGGCTACGAGCAGGCGTTCCACGCGCTCGCGGTGGCCCGGAGCCGGCCGGAGGGGCACTGCCGCTTCGACCGCCCGGCGGACCTGCGGTCCGCACTGGGCCCGGCCGGGGGCGACTGGGCCTCGACGCTGCTGGCACCGTGCCTGTCGTACCGGCCCGGCCGACGCACCGACCCCGACGGGCAGGAACTGCTGGCCACGCTCGGCTCGTGGCTCGCCTTCGACGGCGCGGCCCACCGCCACCTGCGGATCCACCGCAACACCCTGGCCGCCCGGCTGGCCCTGCTGCGCGACCGCCTCGCCCTCGACCTGTCCCGGGTCTCCGACCAGTCGGTCGCGTGGCTGGCCCTGCGACTGCTCGGCCCGACCGCACCCGGCGACGGCGGCGGTGGCGGTGGCGGGCGCGACGGCGTCCCGGCCGGGACGGTCGGCGGCGGCGCTCCCGCCGACCCGGACGGAGAACCCGGGGGTGGGGCGCGCGGGGCGTCCGGCGGCGGGCCGCGCGGCGGGGCTGCCGGCGGCGAGGAGGACGTCCGCTGGAACGGCCTGGACCGGCTGCTGGCCGCCCCGAACCTGCGCCTCTGGGCGTACGACCAGGTCGCGCCCCTGGGCGCCGACGAAACGGCCGTGGGCCTGGCGACGGTACGCGCCTGGCTCCGCGCCGACGGCCGGCTCCCCGGCACCGCCGCCGCGCTCGGGATCTCGGTGTCCGCCGTACGCAAGCGGCTGGGCCGGGCCGAGCAGGCCCTGGGACGCTCCCTGCTACGCGGGCCGAGCGCCCGGCACGAGCTGTGGCTGGCGCTGCGGGTCCTCGACTCCCGGCCGGACTGAGGGGCCTCGCTCCGGGCCGGGCCGAGGACGGCAGCGAGCCGGACGGCGGGCCGGAGTGGCTGTGCAGCCCGGCACCCTCGACGCCCTCGCTGTGCGGATCGCTCCTCGCCTTCCCCCGCAGGGGCTTCCTACCGTGGGGATGCGGCCGGTACGGGGACGCCGGCCGTCCACCGACCTACGTCCGGACGCGCGGCACGGGGGAGCACGTCCGACCAGTCGCTCCGGGGGGGAGGTGCGTCCGCCCCGTCCGCGCCGACGGCCGTGGACGGGGCGGTCGCCGCCGGCGCGAGGGGGCACCCTCCCCCGCCGGTGGCCTCGGGCTCTTCCCGCCGGCGTCCGTGACCTGCACCAGCACCGAGTCGCCGGAGCGCAGCGCCTGCTCGTCACCGCCGCGCGGGCTCGACGTGGGGCGGGATACGACGAGGGCCCGCCACCGGATGGTGACGGGCCCTCGTGCTGGTGGGCGATACTGGGTTTGAACCAGTGACCTCTTCCGTGTCAAGGAAGCGCGCTCCCACTGCGCCAATCGCCCTCGCTTGTTACCGAGGTGGGGACGGGATTTGAACCCGCGTACACGGCTTTGCAGGCCGTTGCCTCGCCTCTCGGCCACCCCACCGAGGTTGCCCCCGTCATGCGTGGCGGCAGCTCCGAGCGGACGACGGGATTCGAACCCGCGACCCTCACCTTGGCAAGGTGATGCGCTACCAGCTGCGCTACGTCCGCTTGTCTCCGGCGTTAACCGGTGACGGGTGAGAACTTTAGCCGAGTGGGCGAGCGGTTGCCAAATCGGGGCCGTTGCGCGGCGCGTCCGGCGGCGGCCGGATCGGGAGGACAGGCGGCCGGATCCGGACGACACCGGAGAGGATCGGGTGCCGGCCCACCACGCGCGAGGCTTCCTAGGAGGATGGGGAACTTCCCCCGGGGCTTCTTCTTCATCCGGTGGGCGGCGGGTCCGGCGGCGCCGGTTCCGGAACTGTCCGGCTTCCGACTGTCCCGGGCACGGGCGGAGCGTGATCCGTAACTGCTCGTGTTCGTCCCGATGGGCTACCGTAACGGCGTGACGAGACGTGCGGCCGAAATCCGCCTGGATGCCCTGCTCCGCACGGCCTGTGACGTGATCGTGGAACGCGGGCTGGCCAACACCCGCACGGCCGACGTGGCACAGGCCGCCGGGGTGAGCCAGGCCCTGGTCTTCTACCACTTCGCCACCAAGGACCGGCTGCTCGCGCAGGCCTTCGCGTACGCGGTGGAGCAGGACCTGGCCCGGCTGGACACGGTGATGCGGTCCAACGTCCCGCCGCTGACCAAGCTCCGGCGGATCGTCCGGCTCTACACGCCGGCCGGACGGGCGACCTCCTGGGCGATGTGGATCGACGGCTGGGCCGAGTCGCTGCGCACCCCGGAGCTGGAGAAGGTCTCCCGCCGGCTCGACCTGCGCTGGCGGGAGGACCTGGCCACGGTGATCAGGGACGGCGTCCACGAGGGCACCTTCGAGTGCGCCGACCCTGCCGGGGCCGCGTGGCGGATCAGCGCCGTGATGGACGGCCTCGCGGTGCAGTTCGCGGTGCACGACCGGGTGATCTCCCGCCGGCAGTTCGCCGAGTGGGTCCGCCTGGCCACCGCCCGCGAGCTGGGGCTGGACCCGGACCAGCTCGACTGAGCGGGGCCGCGCCACCGAGGGCGCCGGGCACGGGCGGACCGCCGGCCGCGCGAAGCGGGCAAAACGGCTCGGCGGGCGGGGGCAGCCGGAACAATCGTCGGCATGGACCCGCTGGAGACGTACCGCCGCAGCCTGGCCGAGTTCACCGACCGGGTGGACCAGGTCGGACCCGACCAGTGGGCGGACCCGACCCCCTGCCCGGAGTGGGACGTCCGGGCGCTGGTCAACCACGTGGTGGCCGAGGACCGGTGGAGCGTCGCACTGCTCGCGGGCCGGACCATCGAGGAGGTCGGCGACCGCTACGACGGCGACCTGCTCGGCCCCGACCCGGCCGGCGCGGCGCGGGACGCGGCGGCCCAGGCGGAGCTGGCCTTCACCCGGCCTGCGGCACTGCACCGCACCGTCGCGCTCTCCGCCGGCGAGACCCCCGCCGACGAGTACCTGCACCAGTTGAGCGCGGAGCACCTGATCCACGGCTGGGACCTGGCCGTGGCCATCGGCGCGGACCCCCGGCTGGACACCGACGTGGTCGTCGAGTGTGCCCGGTGGTTCAGTCTGCGGATCGACGAGTACCGGCGGGGCCGGCTGGTCCGCCCGCGGGTCGACGTGCCGGCGCGGGCGGACGAGCAGGACCACCTCGTGGCCGCCTTCGGCCGCGACCCCGACTGGACCCCCTGACCCCGCCCGCGCCCGTACCGTCCGCGCCCCGGGTGCGGAACCGACCGGCCTCCAGCCGCCACGCCGAGCGCAGACTCCCCGAGACGGTACGCGGCAAGAACGGCCAGGAGCTCTCCCCCAGCCGGGCGCTGGCCGGGTCGGCCGGGTTGGCGACGCGGGTGTGGTGGCCCCGGTTGTGCTCGACGTGGAAGTGCCCGTACGCGGCCGGGGCGAGGGCCAGCTTGGACAGCCATCGCTCCGCCCTCTCCCGCTTGTGGCCGAGCTCGTGCGCCGTGTTGACGGCGATGCCGTCCACCACCCCGATCGTGGCGACCAGGCCGGCCGCGCCGAGCACCGTCAGGCCGCCGCGGGCCCAGACGGCGCAGCAGAGCACCAGGGCGGCGTACTGGGCGGGCAGGTAGAGGTAGGTCGGCCAGCGGTAGTAGCCGTCGGCGGCGAGCCGGGGCACCGCCCCGTCGGGCGGGTTCCGCCGGTCCTCGCCGAGCAGGAGGTCGACCACCGGGATCAGCCCGAACACCACGGCGGGCGTCAGCCGCCAGGCCCACGCGTCGCCGGTGGCCCGTCAGGCCGCCCAGCCGACGAAGGGCAGCACCGGGACGAGCAGCGCCAACAGCCAGAACGGCCGGCGGGCGTCCCGCCAGCCCGCCGCACCGGGGTCGAGGGCATGGCCGGCTCCGACCTGTCGTCCCGCCCCGCCTGTGACAGCCGGCAGCGACGCATACAAGGGACTGGATTTGTACAACCTTCGGCGCGTCCGGCCGCCCGGGCGGCGCGGCCCTTGTCCCCGTCGGGGGCGGGCTGATATCCACAGATGCGCATGCGTACCACGCGCTGCGCGGGCCGGCGGAGAGCCGGCCGCCCCGCTCCCACGAGGAGGTCCCGTGGCATCACCGGAGTGGACACCCTGGATGAGCCGGCGCCGACGCCGGCTCGTTCCCGTCCTGGCGGCGACCGCGGTGGCCGCCGCGCTGCTCCCCACGGCCCCCGCCGCTGCCGCCCCCACCGGCGGCGCCCCCACCGAGCGGCGCTCCGGCCCGTTCGCCGAGGGGCAGCACCAGCACGCCGACGTCGACAACCGTCCCGGCTCCGCCGCCCCCGACGCGCGGCAGCGGGGGCTGGCCCGCCGGGCCGACCCGGACGCCCGCTGGAACCGGCTCGGCACCCCGCACGCGCTCGGCCCCGGCGGCACGCCGCTCGCCTCCGGCCTGCCCGCCGAGCCGGAGGCGGCCGCCCGCGCGTACCTGACCGGCCACCACGACCTCTTCGGCCTGGACGCCGCCGCGGTCGACGCGATGGACCGGGTCCTGGTCCGCCCGATCGGCGCCGGCGCGGTCGTCACCCTCCGGCAACGCTTCGGCGGCCTGCCGGCCGGGCACGACGGCCTGGTCACCGTCGCGGTCGCCGGGGGCAAGGTCCTCGCGGTCAGCTCGTCGCTGTCCCGGGACACCGCGGCGCCGGCACCGGCCACCCTCACCGACGAGCAGGCGTACGCGGCCGCGCTCGCCGACGCCGGCCTGGCCGCCGACGCGGTACGCAGCCACACCGTCCGCCCCGTGGCCGTGCCCACCCCGCTCGACGGCCCCCGGGCCGCCTACGAGGTCACCCTGATCGCCGCCGACGCCGACCACCCGGCGGCGTTCGCCACCTACGTCGACGGGATCACCGGCCAGGTGCTCATCCGCGAGGACCTGGTCGACTTCGACTCGGAGAACCCGAGCTGGGCCGTCTTCCCGGCCACCCCGCCGCGCGACCTCGGCCCCGGGCAGGATCCCCGGGTGCGCTGGTGCGGCGACCCCGCGCCGGGCTGCCGGGCGGCCTTGCGCGACCCGGCCACCGGCCAGCCGTGGGACGTCGACGCGGCCACCGGCGCGCCGACCGGCACCGCGCGCGGCAACTCCGCCAACACCGTGCTCTCCTGGGGCGGCGGCACGCCCGCCGTACCGGCCACGCCCAGCCCGGAGCGCCGCTACGAGTACCCGTTCACCGACCGGTGGCACCAGTCCCGCTGCAACCCCGAGGCGTTCACCTCGGCGACGCGCAACGACGGCGACGCCGCGATCGGCAACCTGTTCGCCATGCACAACCGGATGCACGACTGGGCCTGGCACCTGGGCTTCACCGAGGCGACCTGGAACCTCCAGGCGGTCAACCTGACCCCCGAGGGCCTGGGCGGCGACGCCGAGCAGGGCCGCGCCCAGCAGGGCGCGCTCAGCGGCAACCGGAACAACGCCAACCAGGGCACGCCGCGCGACGGCCTGCCGCCCACCACCAACATGTACCTGTGGCAGCCGCAGGCCGGCGGGCCCTACCCGCCCTGCGTCGACGGCGACTACGACATGACGGTGATCGGGCACGAGTACACCCACGCCATCACCAACCGCATGATCGCCGGCCCGGACAGCGGCATCAGCGGGCACCAGGGCGGCTCGATGGGCGAGTCGTGGAGCGACCTGCTCGCCGCCGAGTACCTGTTCCAGCACGGGCTGCGCGCCCCCGGCGAGACGCCCTACGTCACCGGCGGCTACGTCACCGGCAACCTGGTCAGCGGGATCCGCAACCACGACTTCAGCCGCAGCCCGCTGAACTACTCCGACGTCGGCTACAACACCGGCGGGCCCGCCGTGCACGCCGACGGCGAGATCTGGAGCGCCACCAACTTCCGGGTCCGCGCCGCGCTGATGAAGCGGTACGGCGTCGGCACCCCGCAGCGGCAGCTCGACTGCGCGCTCGGCAAGGTGGCGGTGGAGCGGTGCCCGGGCAACCGGCGCTGGTCGCAGCTGGTCTTCGACTCGTTCCTGCTCCAGGCCGCCAGCCAGGTGAGCATGCTCGACATGCGGGACAACATGCTCACCGCCGACCTGCTCCGCTTCGGCGGCGCCAACCAGGACCTGATCTGGGCCGAGTTCGCCCGCTCCGGGATGGGCCGGGACGCCGTCACCGACGGCGCCGCCGACACCGACCCGACGCCGAGCTTCGCCACCCCCGACGCCGACAACGCCGTGCTCACCCTCCGCCCGAAGGGCGACAGCGCCGACGCGCCGATCCGGGTCTACGTCGGGGCGTACGAGGCGCGGGCGGTGCCGGTGGCCGACACCGATCCCGCGACCGCGCTGCCGGACCGGATCGAGCTGGTGCCCGGCACGTACCAGTTGCTCGCCGTCGCGCCCGGCTTCGGTCACCAGCGGCTGACCGTGGTCGCCAAGGCCGGCCGGAAGGGCCACGTCGACCTGCGGATGAGCCGGAACCTGGCGTCCACCGCGTCCGGCGCGACGATCACCGGGGACGGGGTCAACCTGGAGCGGATCGCCGACGACACCGAGGCCACCAACTGGGCCTCCCTGGACGGGGTGGCCGGCAGGCGGGTCACCGTGGCGCTGCCCGGGGACGCGCCGCAGCTCGTACGGCGGGTGAACGTCAGCGCCATGCTGCGCCCGGCGATCGCCGGCGACCCCGACCCGGGCAGCCAGAACGCGCTCAGCGCGCTGCGCTCGTTCGCGGTCTCGGCCTGCAACGCGAAGGTGACCGACTGCGCCGACCCGGCGAACTGGCGGCGGATCCACACCAGTGCGTCCGACGCGTTCCCCGGCGGGGCGTACCGGGCGTACGTGCGGGACGTCAACCTGCGCGAGTTCCGGGTGCGCACCACGCTGGCCACGCACCTGCGGCTGGAGGTGCTGGCCAGCCAGTGCACCGGCGGCCCGGCCTACGCGGGTGAGCAGGACGACGACCCGGCGACGACCACCGACTGCGCGACCGCCAGCCCGGCGCGTACGCAGGTGCGGATCGCCGAGTTCCAGGCGTTCTCGAGGTGACGCCCGTCGGGGTCGGTCGGCGCGCCGGCCGACCCCGACGGACCCCGCCGGTGCGGTACGCCGGCCGCCGGGCCGGCCGGACCGGCGCCAGCGGCCGGGCCCGCTCAGGAGCCGCCTGCCCGCGGCCGGATACCGGTCGGGGTCGGTCGTCCGGTCAGCGGCGGGCGGGCCACCGGCCGGTCGCGGCGGGCCGGTCGCGGCCCCGGGCCGGCCGGGCGTCGTCCTCGGCCGGGCCGCCCGCCCGGGTGAGCTGTCGCAGCCGCAGCAGCAGGCCGAGGCCGAGGGAGAGCAGCAGCCCACCCAGCAGGAACGCGGCCTGCGTCATCCCGAAGACGCCGGAGCGCGCCACCGGGCGCCCGCCGCCGGCCGCCGCGGGCACGGCGTCTGTTCCGGGCTCGTCGGCGGCGGGCGGTTCCCCGGTCGTCGCCGGCCCGCTCTCCCCCGGCGTCGCCGGCCCCGGCTCCGCGTCGACCACCGGCCCGCTCCCGGTGGTGCCGGCGCCCGGCCGCCCGGAGGGGGTGGCTCCGGCGTCCGGCCCCACCACGGAACGGGTCGCCGTCTGCCGGGACAGCAGGCGCAGGTTCGCGTCGTACGCCTCGGCGGCGAGCGTGACGCGCCCCCGGGTGACGTCCCGCGCGAAGGCCAGCCGGTAGCGGGCGGTGACGGTCCGGCCCGGGCAGAGCGTGCCGGGGTCGAGCCGCCGGTCGGTCAGCCGGGCCACGTCCCCGTCGGTGCGGACCTCCAGCGGGAAGGAACCGGCCTCCTCGACCCGGTCCATCCTGACCTGGTCGAGCCGCATCCCGCGCACCCGCAGCACCATCGACCAGCGGACCTTGACGCAGCCGCCGCCGGCACGGGAGACCACGGCGGAGACGGTCTCCACCCGGTCGCCCGCGGTGAACCGCGCCGGCAGGCCGCTCAGCTCGGTGCTGAAGGCCGCCCGGGCGGGCGCGGGAAGCCCCGCCCCGGTCAGGCAGGCGAGCACCATCCCGGCCCGCAGCGCGTACCGCCACACCGTCACCACCGTTCCCGCCTCCCGTCGGCCGCCTCCGCCCGCAACGCTGCCAGCGCCCCCGGCCGGCCGGTAGACGGGCGTGTTCGCACCGGTCGGCAAGCACGGGGCCCACTTTCACCGACGGTGATGAACCGGTCACCCC
This sequence comes from Micromonospora sp. CPCC 205561, assembly GCF_036906775.1. Taxonomy (NCBI): domain Bacteria; kingdom Bacillati; phylum Actinomycetota; class Actinomycetes; order Micromonosporales; family Micromonosporaceae; genus Micromonospora; species Micromonospora sp. CPCC 205561. The sequence continues at coordinate 21,513 of NZ_JBAKHV010000019.1, forward strand.
CGTCCCGCGACAGGCCGGCACCGTGCCCGGTGGTGGCGCGGGCCGGGGGTGACGCGTGCCGACGGCGGCGGCCGGTGGCACGGGCCGGTGCGCCCCGGGGGAGAATCACCGGCGTGTCCGAGCTCTCCGCCGCGTTCGTCCGACTGCACGCCAGCCTCGCGCCGGTCGCCTTCGTGCCCGAGGTGCGGCTGCACCAGGCAGACGACGCCATCGGGCTGTGGGAGTTGACCGAGGGCGAGTTCCGCAGCTCGCAGCCGCCGCCGTTCTGGGCCTTCGCCTGGGCCGGCGGGCAGGCCCTGGCCCGCTACGTCACCGACCACCCGGAGCTGGTCGCGGGCCGCCGGGTGCTCGACCTCGCCGCGGGTTCCGGCCTGGTCGCGATCGCCGCCGCGCGTGCCGGCGCCGCCGCCGTCCGCGCCGTGGAGATCGACGAGCTGGCCGTCGCGGCCGTGGCGGTCAACGCCGAGGCCAACGGGGTACGCGTCGACGCGGAACTCGGCGACATCCTCGACGGCAACACCGCGGGGGCAGAGGTGGTGCTCGCCGGGGACGTGTTCTACAGCCAGGCGATGGCGAACCGGGTGCTGCGCTTCCTGCTCCGGGCCACCCGCTCCGGGGGCCGGGTGCTGGTCGGCGACCCCGGCCGGGCCTTCCTGCCCCGCGAGCGCTTCGACGAGCTGGCCGTCTACGACGTGCCGGTGCCCGAGACGCTGGAGAGCGTACGGGTGAAGCGCACCACGGTGTGGCAGTTGCGGGCGGGGCTGCCGGGGGCCGGCCGCTAGCGTGTCCGCGTGCTGTTCCGCAGCTGGGCGCAGGCCGCCGACCCGCGCTGGCCGGACGTGGCCCGGGTGCCCGACCACGTGGGTGTCGAACACCTGGTCGTGACCCGGCACGCCCTGGTCCGCCAGGTGCTCACCGACACGGCCACCTACCGGCCGGACAACGCGCTCGACGCGGTGACCCCGATCCCGGTGGCCGCGCTGCGGGTGCTGGCCGGGCACCGGTTCCGGCTGCCGCCGACGCTGGCGAACAACTCCGCGGCCAGCCACCCGGCGATCCGGGCGATCGTCGCCGACGCCCTGCACCCGAGCCGCGTCGCCGCGCAGCGGCCCTGGCTGGCCGGGCTGGTCCGGGAGCGCGTGGGCGGGATCCGCGCCGCGTTGGACGCCGGCGAACCGGTGGACCTGCACGCCGAACTCTCCGCCGACCTGCCGCTGCTGGTGCTGGCCCGGCTGGTCGAACTGCCGGACGCGCCGGTCGGCGCGGTGAAGGCGTTCGCCCGCGCGGCCCTGGAGCTGTTCTGGGCGCCGCTGGACGCCGACCGGCAGCGGGCCCTCGCCGGCGAGGTCGGCCGGTTCCACCGGGTACTGCGGGAGTTCGCCGCGACCGGCGGCGGGCTGGCGGGCGCGCTGCGCGCCGCCGGGCACCCGCCCGACGTGGTGGTCGGCGCGCTGTTCTTCCTGCTGGTGGCCGGCCAGGAGACCACCTCGCAGTTCCTCACCCTGCTGCTGCACCGGCTGACCGGCGAGCCGGCCGTGCTCGCCGGCCTGCGGGCCGGCACCGTCGCGGCGAGCGACGTGGTCGAGGAGGGGCTGCGGCTGGAGCCGCCGATCGTCACCTGGCGGCGGGTGGCGGCGGTGGACGCCACGCTGGGCGGGACGCCCGTGCCGGCGGGCGCCAGCGTCGTGCTGTGGCTGGGCCGCGCCGGCCGGGACCCGGCCGCCGTCGACGCGCCCGACGAGTTCCGGCCCGGGCAGCGCGGCTCCCGCCGACACCTGGCCTTCGGGGCCGGCGCGCACCGCTGCGTCGGCGACCAGCTGGCCCGGATGGAGGCGGCCGTGGTGGTCGCCGAGACCGCCGCGCTGCTCGACGGGGTGAGCGTGCTACGCGAACCGTGGTGCCCGGACAACCTCACCTTCCGGATGCCCGACGCCCTCGTCGTGCGCCGGCGCCGGACCGGCACGCCCGCTTCCCGCGCGCCTCGGCGGGACGGCGAAGCGGTGTCCGCGAGCGACGGGGGCGTGATCAGGACGCCATGGACCTGAAAACCGCCGGGTAGCGTCCACCGCGTCCTGATCACCGAGGTCCTCGCGCCGGCCGTCCAGGCGGTGCGGGCGTGTCACGGCAGCGCCACGCTCCGCACGTCCCGGGTGGGGGTCGGAGGGACCCGACGAAAGTCAGTGCCGGGTCGTGCCGTTCGGGCGCGGTGGCGCGGTGGGTCCCGGGCCTAGCGTCAGCGCATGATCACGTTACGTGGGTTGACCAAGCGGTTCGGGGACACGACCGCCGTGGACGGCTTGACCGTCGACATCGGACCCGGCCGGGTCACCGGGTTCCTCGGCCCCAACGGCGCCGGCAAGTCCACCACCATGCGGATGATCCTCGGGCTGGACCGGCCCACGGCAGGCCGGGCGCTGATCGGCGGGCGGGCGTACGGGGAGCTGCGGCGCCCGCTGCACGAGGTCGGGGCGCTGCTCGACGCGCGGGCGATCCACCCCGCCCGCTCGGGCCGGGCGCACCTGCTCGCGATGGCCCGCAGCAACGGGATACCGGACCGCCGGGTGGACGAGGCGCTCGCCGCGGTGGGGCTCGACGACCGCGCGGCGGCCAAGCCGGGGCGCTCCCTCTCCCTCGGCATGGGCCAGCGGCTCGGCATCGCGGGCGCGCTGCTCGGCGACCCGCCGGTGCTGATGTTCGACGAGCCGGTCAACGGCCTCGACCCCGACGGGGTGCGCTGGGTCCGGCAGCTCATGCGGGCGCTGGCCGACGAGGGGCGGACCGTCTTCGTCTCCAGCCACCTGATGAGCGAGATGCAGCTCACCGCCGACCGGCTGGTGGTGATCGGCCGGGGTCGGCTGCTCGCCGACGCCCCGACCGCCGAGGTGGTCGCCGGCAGCGCGGTGGCCGTGCGGGTCCGCAGCCCGCGGCCGGCCGGCCTGGCGACGCTCGCCGAACGGCTCACCGCCGCCGGGGCCGCCGTCGAGGCGGCCGGCCCGACCGAGCTGACCGTCACCGGCGCCACCGCCGACCGGATCGGCGACCTGGCGTACGAGCTGGGGGTGCCGCTGCACGAGCTGAGCCCGCACGGGGCGTCCCTGGAGCGGGCCTTCATGGAACTGACCGCCGACAGCGTCGAGTACGCCGGCGTCCCGACCCGGAACGAGGCACGATGAACACGATCTCCGCCGAGTGGACCAAGGTGTGGTCCGTGCGGTCCACCTGGTGGACGCTGCTGGCCGGGGTGCTGCTGATGGCCGCCACCTCCGGCCAGCTGGCCATCTACGCCGCCAACGCGAACACCAACGACGACCCCGCCGACGACACCGGAATCGTCACCGCGGGCAGCATCGTCATCGGCTCGGTCGAGCTGGCCCAGTACGCCGTGCTCGCGCTCGGCCTGCTCGTGATCACCAGCGAGTTCACCAGCGGCACGATCCGTACGACCCTGCAGTGCACGCCGTCGCGCGGGCGCGTACTGCTGGCGAAGGCCGCGGTGACCGGGGCGGTGACGTTCGCGCTCGGGCTGCTGCTCGGCGCGGTCGGCGCGCTGGTGGCCCGGCCGGTGCTCGGCCGCTGGGGCACCGCGCCGGCGGCCGGCACCGTCGGCGACGTCCTCGCGGTGGCGGCCTACCTGGCGCTGGTCGCCGTCCTGGCCCTCGGGCTCGGCGCCGCGCTGCGCAGCGCGGTGCTCACCCTGATCGTGCTCGTCGCCACCCTGATGATCGTTCCGCTGTCGTTGCAGGAGCCGGACATCGCCGTGCTGAACCGGGTCGCCGACGCCTTCCCGGGGGTCGCCGGGGCGCACTTCCTGGCCGGGGACACCGACCCGTACCCGGCAGCCGTCGGGTTGCTGCTGCTCGCCGGCTGGGCCGCCGCGGCGCTGCTGCTGGGCCGCGCCGCGTTGCGCCGCCGGGACGCCTGACGGCGGGCGGGGCTGGTCAGCCGGACGGCTCGACCAGCCCCGCCTCGTACGCGAGGATCGCCGCCTGCACCCGGTTGCGCACCTCCAACCGGGTGAAGACGCTCGTCAGGTAGCTCTTCACGGTCCCCTCGACCAGGTGCAGCCGGCGGGCGATCTGGGCGTTGGAGAGCCCGGCGGCGACCAGCGCGAGCACCTCCCGTTCCCGCTCGGTCAGGCCGGCCAGCCGGTCCCGGGCGGCCGGCCGCCGGGCCAGCCGGTCGCCGCCCAGCTCGATCACCCGGCGGGCCACCCGGGGCGACAGGTACGCGCCACCGTCGGCGACGGCGTGCACCCCGGCGATCAGCTCGCGCGGGTCCCCGGCCTTCAGCAGGAATCCGCTGGCGCCGTGCCCGAGCGCCCGGGCGACGTGGTCGTCCTCGCCGAACGTGGTCAGCATCAGCGTCGCCGTCTCCGGCACGAGCCGGCGGATCTCGGCCGCCGCGCTGAGCCCGTCCAGCCTCGGCATCCGGATGTCCAGCAGCGCCACCCGGGGCCGGTGCGCCCGTACGAGCTCCACGGCGGCCCGGCCGTCGCCGGCCTCCGCCACCACCTCGATCCGCCCGTCGGTGGCCAGGATGGCCCGGACCCCGGCCCGGATCATCGCCTCGTCGTCGGCGAGGACGACCCGCACCGGACCGGCCGTGTCGGCGTTCATCCGTCGATCCGCTCCTTGCTGACCAGCCGGCCCTCGACGAAGCAGAGCCGCCACGTCGGTTGGGCCAGGGGAAAGTTGCCGTCGGTGTAGTGCTCGCAGCCGGGACGCGCCCCGGCGGGCGCGTCGAGCTGCCGCCGGGGCAGCCCCGCCAGCTCGGCGCGGGGCGCCCCGACGGGCATCCGCGCGAAGGCCGCGTCGCGCAGCACCGTCCCGGCGGTGACGATCGGGTAGTAGACCAGCGAGAGGAGCAGCGCGAAGCCCAGCGGGGCGCCGAGCGCCGTGAGCAGGCTGCGGCGGACCCGTCGGCGGGCGTCGCGCAGCCGCCGCTCGGCCTCGCCCGGCGCCGGCCCGGACCCGTCACCCGCCGCCGGGCCGGCGTCGGCCGTCGACGCGGCCGGGCCGCTCCCGGACCGCGTGCCGGTGGACGCCCCGCCGGTCGCCTGGCCCCCGGACCGGCCGCCGTCCGCCGCCCACCCCGTCCCGGCACGGGGCGGGTCCTGGCCGAGCGGGCGCCGACGGCGAAGCCGCCGCCGGCGCGGGGGCCGGCCGTCAGGGCACCGCCGGCCAGCCGGACCCGCTCGGCGAGGGCGAGCAGGCCCGAGCCGGTGGACGGCGGGCCCGGCAGCGGACCGGCCGGTGCCGGGGCGTTGACGACAGCCACCTCCATCCCGTCGCCGTCGCGGGTCAGGAGCACGGTGACCGGCGCGCCGGGGGCGTACCGGGCGGCGTTGGTCAGCGCCTCCCGGACCACCCGGTGCACGGCGTGCGCGGCCATCGGCGGCAACCGCGTCAGCGCGTCCGCGCCGTCCAGTCGCACCGCCATGCCCGCCTCCCGAGCCCCGTCGACCAGCTCGGCGACGCTCTCGTCGGCAGGCCGGGTGGTCGCCGCACCCTCCGCTTCCCTGAGCACGCCGATGATCCCGTGCAGCCGCTCCGTGGCGACGGCGACGCTGGCCCGCAGCTCCGCGGCGGCGGCCCGGTGCCCGGGGGCCAGGTCGCGGGCGACCTCCAGGGCCGCGGCGCGCAGGGCGATCAGGCTCAGGTCGTGCCCGAGCGAGTCGTGCATCTCCTGGGCGATGCGGGCCCGCTCCCGCAGCCGGATCCGCTCCGCCGCGCCCCGCCGCTCGCGGTCGCTCGCCTCGACGTGCCGGCGCCCGGCGTCGGTGAGCGCGGCCTGCTGCCGCCGGTAACGGCCGACGAGCCACGGGAACACCCCGGCGAAGAGCAACGTCGAGGCGAGCAGGAACCAGGTGGCCGCGCCCGTGCTGAGCAGCCCCAGGTTGAGGACCGTGCCGCCGGCCGCGATCGCGGCGAAGGCGACGGCGGCGGGCACGGCGGTGGCGCCACGGCGGCCCGCCAGGTAGCTGAACACCGGGATCGCGAAGAGGAAGTTGCCGTTCAGCAGCGAGCCGAGCACCGCCACCACCAGGGCGGCCACCGGCCGGCGCCGGCTGACCGCGACCGCGACCGCGAGCAGCAGCAGCGCGCCGAGCGTCACGGCGGTGGCACGCCGGGAGTACGGCGGGGTGACGCCCGCGTACCCGATCGGGGCGGCCGTCGCGACCCAGAGGAGCAGGTCACCGAGCCACCGCCGGACGGCCCTCCGGGGCCACCGACCGCCGCCCGCGCGGGCGGACCACCAGCTCTCCACGGCGGCCAGGCTACCCACGCCCGACCTGCGCCGGCACCGACGAAGGTCAGGTGCTCAGCTGATCTCCTCGGCCCAGGCGCGCCAGTCGTCGAGCACCCCGTAGAGCGTCGGGGTGAGCCAGCCGGACGCGGACCGGCGGAAGACCCCCGGATCCATCGCCCCGGTCCCGGCCGGCAGGGCGCCCAGCAGCTTCGGCACCAGGTCGGTCAGGTTCGCCCAGTGCACCAGCTCCGGCGCGGCCGGCCACGCGCCGACCACCACGCCGGACGGCACCGACCGGCGCTCCAGCGCCTCCAGCGTCAGCGCGGTGTGGTTCAGGGTGCCCAGGCCGGCCCGGGTGACCACGACGGCCGGGCAACCCAGCGCCACCGCCAGGTCCGCTACCGTCCACGCCTTCCCCTCCGGCCGCAGCCCCATCGGTACGAGCAGGCCCCCCGCGCCCTCGACGAGCACCAGGTCGTGCTTGTCGGCCTCCTCGCGGACGGCGTCGACGGCGGTGTGCAGCTCCAGCGGCGCCAGCTCGGCGACCCGGGCCGCGGCCAGCGGGGCGAGCGGGTCGGGGAAGCTGGCCAGCGTCCGGCCGGTCAGCGGCGCGGCCAACCGGTCGACCGCGTCGACGTCGCCGGGCTCGCCCCCGGCCGTACCCGTCTGGGCGGGCTTGACCACCGCGACCCGCAGACCGGCGGCCTGCGCGGCGGCCGCGATCGCCGCGGTCACCACCGTCTTGCCGACGTCGGTGTCGGTGCCGGTCACCAGCACCGGCCCGCGCCACGGCCCGCTCAGGTCGTCCCCCCGGCTCACGGTGCCACCCTCGTTCGCGACCGCGGGGCTCGCAGGACCGGCTCACTCCTCACGCTCACCGTGCCACCTCAGTTCGCGACCGCGGGGCTCGCAAGACCGGCTCACTCCTCACGCTCACCGTGCCACCTCAGTTCGCGACCGCGGGGCTCGCAAGACCGGCTCACTCCTCACGCTCACCGTGCCACCTCAGTTCGCGACCGCGGGGCTCGCAAGACCGGCTCACTCCTCACGCTCACCGTGCCACCTCAGTTCGCGACCGCGGGGCTCGCAAGACCGGCTCACTCCTCACGCTCACGGGGCACACTCCACGATGACCTCCAAGGCCCGCTCGAAGTCCGCCCGGGGGACGCCGGCGCCGATGGTCAGCCGCAGCCGGGACCGGCTGTCCGGCGTGGACGGGGGCCGGAAGCAGCCGACGGCGACGCCCCGGTCGCGGCAGTCGGCCGCCCAGGCGGTCGCCGCCTCGGGGCCGGGGGCGGTGACCGAGACGACCGCGCCGTCGGGAGCGGAGACCGTCAGCCCCGCGGCGGCCAGCCGGCGCACCGCCAGGGCGACCCGCCCGGCCAGCTCCGCGCGGAGGCCGTCGCCGGCACGGGCCAGCCCGACGGCGGCGTGCACGCCGGCGGCCACGGCCGGCGGCAGCGCGGTGTCGAAGATGAAGGTCCGCCCGGTCTCCACGACGTGCCGGACGAACGCCGCCGGCCCGGCGACCACCCCGCCCGCGCCGCCGAGGGCCTTGGAGAGGGTGGCGGTGACGACCACGTCGGGCTGGCCGGCGAGGCCGGCGGCGGCCACGGCCCCGGCCCCGGCCGGGCCGGTCACGCCGAGGGCGTGCGCGTCGTCGACCAGCAGCAACGCGCCGTGCTCCCGGGCCACGGCGTGCAGCCGGGCCAGCGGGGCGAGATCGCCGTCGACGGAGAAGACCGACTCGGTGACGACCACCGCCGGCCGGCCGGGTGCCGCGGCGAGCGCGGCGGCCACCGCCGCGACGTCGGCGTGCGGGGTCACCACGGTCTGCGCCCCGGAGATCCGGCAGCCGTCGATCAGGGAGGCGTGGTTGTGGGCGTCGGAGACGAGCAGCGTACGGGGTTGCACGAGCGCCCGGACCGCCCCGAGGTTGGCCAGGTAGCCGGAGGAGAAGACGAGCGCCCGCTCGACGCCGAGCCAGCCGGCCAGGGCGTCCTCGAGCGCGTGGTGGACGTCGGTGGAGCCGCGCACCAGCCGCGACCCGGTGGCCCCCAGCCCGTACGCCGCCAGCGCCCGCGCCGCGGCGGCGGTGACCTCGGGGTGGGTGGCCAGGCCGAGGTAGTCGTTGCCGGCCAGGTCGACCACGGCGTCGCCGGCGTCGCGGGCCCGCAGCCGGCGGGTCAGCCCCGCCTTCGCGCGCAGCTCGGCGCGGCGGTCGAGCGCCGCCAGCCAGTCCGCCACCGTCACCCCCACGCCGCCTGCGCCGACCGTCGTCGGCCACTTCCGCCGGGCGAAATTACCACCTACCGGCCCGGGCCCGGCGTGTCCACCCCTGCCCCGCCGACCCCCGACCCGCGGGCCGTTCGTCCCGGTCCGGTGGCCTTGTAGGGTACGAGCCATGCCAGAGATCCTCGACCAGGCCCGAACCCAGGTACTGGAGAACGGCGTCGGTCTCGACCAGGCCGGCGTCCTCGCCGTGCTGAACCTGCCCGACGAGCACCTGCCCGCCGCCCTCCAGCTCGCCCACGAGGTGCGGATGCGGTGGTGCGGGCCGGAGGTGGAGGTCGAGGGGATCGTCTCGCTGAAGACGGGCGGGTGCCCGGAGGACTGCCACTTCTGCTCGCAGTCGGGCCTGTTCGCCTCCCCCGTCCGCTCGGTCTGGCTGGACATCCCCTCCCTGGTCGAGGCGGCGAGGCAGACGGCGGCGACGGGGGCGACCGAGTTCTGCATCGTGGCGGCCGTGCGCGGCCCGGACGCGCGGCTGATGAAGCAGATGCGCGAGGGCGTGGCCGCGATCAGGGCCGAGGTCGACATCCAGGTGGCCGCCTCGCTGGGCATGCTCAGCCAGGAGCAGGTCGACGAGCTGGTCGACATGGGCGTGCACCGCTACAACCACAACCTGGAGACCTGCCGCTCCTACTTCCCGAACGTGGTCACCACGCACTCCTGGGAGGAGCGCTGGGAGACCCTGCGGATGGTCCGCGAGTCCGGCATGGAGGTCTGCTGCGGCGGCATCCTCGGCCTGGGCGAGACGGTGGAGCAGCGGGCCGAGTTCGCCGCGCAGCTCGCCGAGCTGGACCCGCACGAGGTCCCGCTGAACTTCCTCAACCCCCGCCCCGGCACCCCGCTGGGCGACCGGCCGGTGGTGGAGGGCAAGGACGCGCTGCGCGCCATCGCCGCCTTCCGGCTGGCCATGCCGCGCACCATCCTGCGGTACGCGGGCGGCCGGGAGATCACCCTCGGCGACCTCGGCACCCGCGACGGCCTGCTCGGCGGCATCAACGCGGTGATCGTCGGCAACTACCTGACCACCCTCGGCCGCCCGGCGACGGCCGACCTGGAGCTGCTCGACGACCTGAAGATGCCGGTCAAGGCCCTCTCCGCGACGCTGTGACGACGACCGTGGACCGGACGTGGTGCGACCGCTGCGGCGAGGCCGTGGCGGCCGGCTCGCACGACGGCTGCGCGGCGGCCCGGGCGCTGGAGCCGCCGCGCTTCTGCGCGCGCTGCCGCCGGCGGATGAAGGTGCAGGTGCTGCCGGTCGGCTGGGCGGCCGTCTGCGTCGAGCACGGCGAGATCCGGGGCTGAGGGCGATGCTGCGCGGCCGGGCGGTCACCCTGCGGCCGGCGACGGCCGCCGACGTGCCGGCGCTCGCCGCGATCCGGGCCACCCCGGAGGTCCGGCGCTGGTGGCGTGGCGGCGACGACCTGGTCGCGGCCGTGCGGGCCGACCTCACCGACGAGACGCTGTCGGTGTACGCGATCGAGCACGACGGCCGGGTGGTCGGCGCGATCCAGTGGTACGCCGAGGACGACGCGGACTACCGGCACGCCAGCATGGACGTCTTCCTCGACCCGGCCGTACGCGGCGCCGGGCTGGGCGGGGACGCGATCCGCACCCTGGCCCGGCACCTGATCGACGAGCACGGCCACCACCGGTTCACCATCGATCCCGCGGCGGCGAACACCGCGGCCGTCCGGGCGTACGCGAAGGTGGGCTTCCGCCCCGTCGGGGTGCTGCGCCGCTACGAGCGGGGCGAGGACGGGCGGTGGCACGACGGGCTGCTGATGGACCTGCTCGCCGACGAGCTGGTCGACTGAGCGGCCGGCTCAGCCGTCCCAGACCAGGTCGCCGTCGGCCAGCCGGCGGGCGCCCTCGGCGGGCCGGTGCGGGGTGAGCCGGCCGTCGGGCATCAGGTGCGACACCGGCACGTCGCGGCCCAGCGCCGCGACGTCGGCGATCAGCCGCCGGTGGCAGCGCCACCAGACGCTCTCGCTGCACATCACCGCCGTGGTCCGGGTCGCCGCGTCGGCCAGCACCTCGTCCAGCGCGGTCCGGAAGTCGGGGGTGCGGGTGTACGCCGCGTACGCCCGGAAGGCGGCGACCGTCCACCAGCGGTCCGGCTCGTCGGTGCCGGCCGGGGTGTGCCGCCGGCCGCCGAGCCGCTGCTCCCAGCGGTACTCCACGCCCGCCTCGGGCAGCCAGCGGGCCAGTTCCTCCCGGCGTACGTCGGGGCTGGTCCGGCTGGCCGGGAAGCGCCGCACGTCCACGACGAGCGCGACCCCGGCGCCGGTGAGCAGTTCGCCCAGCCGCCCCCGGTCCGTCGCCCCGTGTCCCACCGTCAGCAGTGTCACGCCGGGAGAATGCCCCCGATCCTGGCCGGTTACCGTCCGGAGGACGACGACCGGCCAGGATTCCCGGGCGCGGGGCGTCAGGAGACGGTGCAGGCGGTGCCGTTGAGGGTGAAGGCGGCGGGTTTCGGGTTGGTCCCGGTGTGGGTGCCGTTGAAGCCGAAGCTCGTCGACGCCCCCGCCGCGAGCCGGCCGTTGTAGGAGAGGTTGGTGGCGGTGACCGCGGCGCCGGTCTGGGTCCACGTCGCCGACCAGCCCTGGCCGACCTTCTGGCCGGCGTGGGGGAAGGTGAAGGCGAGCGTCCAGCCGTCGATCGCGGTGGTGCCCGTGTTGGTGACGGTGACGCTGGCGGTGAAGCCGCCGTCCCAGCCGCTGGTCGTCCAGGTCACGGCGCAGCCGCCGGACGCGGGCGGATCGGCGGTGGTGACCGCGACCGGCGCGGACGCCGCCGAGGTGTTGCCGGCCGCGTCCACCGCCACCACGTAGAACTGGTAGGCGGTGGCGGCGGTCAGCCCGGTCACCGCGAGCGTGGCGGCGGTGGGCGAGCCGACCAGCGCGTCGGTCGCGCCGGCCTCGCGGTAGACCCGGTAGCCGGTGACGCCCACGTTGTCGGTCGACGCGGCCCAGCTCAGCGTCACCCCGGTGGCGGTGACCGCCGAGGCGGTCGGCGTGCCGGGGCGGGTCGGCGCGACGGTGTCGGGAGCCGGGGCGGCCGGCGTGGTCACCTCCGCCACGGGCGAGGCGGCCGAGCGGTTGCCGGCGCCGTCGCGGGCGCGCACCGTGAACCGGTACGTCCGCTCGGGCAGCAGCCGGGTCACGGCCAGGGTGTTGGTGGCCGAGTTGAGCAGGACCAGCGCGTCGCTGCCGACCTGCGCCTGGGTGACCTCGTAGCCGGCCAGCCCGCTGCCGCCGGCGTCGGTGGAGGCGGGCCAGCTGAGGGTCAGCCCGGTCGCGGTGACCGCCGAGGCGACGGGGGTGCCGGGCACGGTCGGGGCGGTGGTGTCGGGGGTGGCCGGCCCGGGCTCCTCGCCCCAGATCCGGGTGGCGCCGGAGTAGAGGGTGACCTTCCGGTTCGGCCCGGCCGCCGGCTGGTACGACGGGTCGTTCGTCGGGTCCCAGGTGCCGCCCTCCGGCACGCCGATCTTGAACTGCACCTCCATCCGGTGCTGCGACTGCCCGGCCGGCGCGATGGTGTGCCCGGTGCAGTCCACCTCGACGTACCAGACGTCGCCGGAGAACTGCTTCGCGGTGGACGGCGACGGGCAGCCCTGGGTGTAGCCGGGGGTCACGGTGACCGGGCCGGTGCCGTCGGGGCGGAAGTAGTAGCGGAACCTCCCGTCGGTCAGGGCCCGGGCGGGGAACGCCGACTTGTTGTAGACGATCGCCTTGAGGCCGGTGGCGCGCGGCTCGGCCTGCATCACCGTGGTCTCCACGGTCAGCTCGTCGATGTCCGGCGTCTCGGCCCGCGGGAAGCCGGCCAGCGGGGTGCCGCCGTACTCCTGGGCGAGCCGGGCCAGCGCGGAGCTGAAGCCGGCGTTGTAGTCGGTGGCGACCTCGTTCATCACGTAGTCCGACCGGTTGTCGGTGTACGCGTCGTTCGCCGCCGACGGGCCGCCGACCAGGGCGCCGTAGAGGGTGTGCCGGGTCTCGACGGGCACGGTCTGGCTGTCCCACCAGGAGCCGTGCGCGGTGCGGTGGTGCGGGTTCTTCGGGGAGTTGGCCCCGAAGCCGATGACGTAGCTGGAGGCGCGCGGGTTGTCGCCGAGCGCGTAGTTGATCTGCCGGACGGCGAAGTCCTTGTAGCGGGCCTTGCGGGTGGCGTCGGTGGTCTTGTCGCTGTAGACCAGGGCCGCGAAGGAGGTGTTGGCCGCGTAGCGCAGCGCCCCCCAGGAGTCGAGCACGGCCATCCCGCCGGGCGAGTACGGCACCCGCTGCCCGTTGACGCCGACCGTCCAGTAGTCGAGCCAGCGGTTGGCGTCGTCGACGTACTTCTGCTTGCCGGTCAGGTTGGCCAGCAGCACGTACGCCCCGAACTGCTTGTTGTCCCAGGCGATGGTCCACTTGTAGGAGCGGGTGGTGCTCTGGTTCTCGGTGCCGAGCTTGTCGTACTCGCTCTCGGCCTTGGCCAGGTAGGCGGCGTCGCCGGTGGCCCGGTACAGCCAGATCGCGGACCAGACCAGCTCGTCCTGCCAGCCGCTCCAGGAGCGGTAGAAGCTGGTCGCGTCGGTGATGCACTCGTGGTAGCTCCTGCGCACCGTGTCGGCGAACGTGTGGAGCTGCTTCGCGTGCCCGAGCAGCCGGTCGGCGTAGGCGGCGTCGGTGGGCCGGAAGACCATCGACGACGCGGCCATCGCCGCGGCCGTCTCGCCCGCCAGGTCCGCGCCGCCGCAGCTCGCGTCGATCTTGTACGCGGGCCGCGCCATCGGCATCACCTCGGCCGGGCCCCACCACTTGTGGTCGTCGTCGCCCTTGCCGACCTGCCCGTAGAGGACGTTCGGCGCCGGGTGCGCCTTGACGAAGTAGTCGTTGACGAAGCGCAGGTTGTTGAGCAGGTGCGGCAGCTGGCCGGAGGCGACGTAGCCGTCCCGGTACTCCACCGCCCCCCAGGCGAGCATGGTGGCGCTGAACGCCATCGGGAAGCCGAACTTCACGTGGTCGCCGGCGTCGTACCAGCCGCCGGTGAGGTCCACCCCGACGTCGGCGCCGTCGGTGAGCGCGGAGTCGCCGCGCCAGGAGACCCGGTTCCAGGCCGGCAGCGGGCCGGACTGCTGCGCCTCGTAGAAGTAGAGCGACTTCTGCAGCGCCTCGGCGTAGTTGAAGGCGGGCGCGGCGTTCGCGGCCCGCGCGGGGCCGGACCCGCCGGCGGAGCCGGGAGCGGCGTTCGCGGCGGAGGCGGGCGCGGGGGCGGCGACGAGGGCGAGGCCGGCGGCCAGGGCCGCGCCGGATGCCAGCAGGCGGCGCGCCCAGGGCTGGTCGCCCGGGGGGCGCGGGCGTCTCGGGTGGCGCATGACGGTGCTCCTGTCGGTGGCGTCGCCGGCGGCGCCGGGACAGCGCGCGGGACCGCGTCCCGGGGGGGCGTGCCGGCGAGGGTGGTGGGAGTTACCACGGGCCCGGGAGCGCTCCCATGGATGACCGACAATGTAAACCGGCCGTCACGGGTTTGTGAAGACGCCCGAAGCGGGTCGGCGCCCACCCGGCGACGGGAAAGCCCTTACCTGGGCACTGGACGGACATCACACCATCTACAAGCATCGATTTAATCTCCCCGTAAGCCCAGGTCGTGGCCCTTCGGGTCGCGCGGGAACGCGCACGCCAGCCGGTGCGGGGCGGGGCCGGCGTTCCGGCATACGAACGTACTGTTGCCCGCCCCCTGCCGGCGCGCGACAGTACGCCCACACCAGCGGTGCCATGGACGCCGCCGCTCCCCCGGCCCGTGAGGAGATCGCGATGGCTCTACGACTCGCCGAAGGCACCGCCTGGTCCGACACCCTCTCCCGCGCGGTGGCCGCCGTGCCCGAGGCGTTCGGATCCCCGGTCGACGGCGTCACCACGCTGCACAACCTCGTACGCGGCGACTGGCACGCCGTGGGCTCGCCCAGCCCGGTACGCACGCCGGTCGACAACACCGTGCTGGTCAACCTCGCCCGCCTCGACGCGGAGTCCGCCCGCGCCGCGGTCGCGCACGCCGCCGACGCGCACCGGGCCTGGGCCAACACCCCGCTCGCCGAGCGCAAGGCCCGGGTCACCGACGCCCTGGACGCGCTCACCGCCCACCGCGACCTGCTCGCCCTGCTGCTGGTCTGGGAGATCGGCAAGCCGTGGCGGCTGGCCTGCGCCGACGTGGACCGGGCGCTGGACGGCGTCCGGTGGTACGTCGGCGAGATCGACCGGATGCTCGCCGACGGGCGGGAGCCGCTGCCGGGACCGGTCAGCAACATCGCCTCGTGGAACTACCCGATGAGCGTGCTCGTGCACGCCGAACTGGTGCAGCTGCTCGCCGGCAACGCGGTCATCGCCAAGACGCCGTCGCAGGGCGGGGCGGTCTGCCTCACCGTCGCGCACGCGCTGATGCGCCGGGCCGGGCTGCCCGCCACCCTGGTCTCCGGCGGCGGCGAGGAGCTGTCCGAGGTGCTGGTCCGGGCGCCGGAGATCGGCGCGGTGGCGTTCGTCGGCGGGCGCTCCAACGGCGGCAAGGTCGCCGCCGCGCTGCTCGACTCCGACAAGCGTCACTTCATCGAGCAGGAGGGCCTCAACGCCTGGGGCATCTGGGACTTCTCCCAGTGGGACCTGCTCGCCGGGCACCTCAAGAAGGGCTTCGAGTACGGCAAGCAGCGCTGCACCGCGTACCCGCGCTTCGTGGTCCAGCGCGACCTCGTCGACGAGTTCCTCGACGTGTACCTGCCGGTGGTGCGCTCCGTGCGGTTCGGGCACCCGCTCGCCGTGGGCGACGACTGGACGGCCGGCGACCCGCTGCCCGAGCTGGACTTCGGCCCGCTGATCAGCGCCGCCAAGGCCGACGAGCTGCGCCGCAAGGTCGACGAGGCGGTACGCGGCGGCGCGGTGCCGCTGCACCGCGGCAAGCTGCACGGCGCGCCGTTCCTCGACGGGCAGGACACCTCCGCGTACGTGGCCCCGTCGGTGCTGCTGGCCCCGCCGGGCCGGTCCCGCCTGATGCACGCCGAGCCGTTCGGCCCGGTCGACACCATCGTGGTCGTCGACACCACCGACGAGCTGCTGGCCGCGATGAACGCCTCGAACGGCGCACTGGTCGCCTCACTTGCCTGCGACGACGAGGAGCTGGCCGGCAAGCTCGCCGTCGACCTCCAGGCGTTCAAGGTGGGCATCAACAAGCCGCGCTCGCGGGGTGACCGCGACGAGCCGTTCGGCGGCCGGGGCGCCTCCTGGAAGGGCGCCTTCGTCGGCGGCGACCTGCTGGTGCAGGCCGTCACCCAGGGCGGCGACGGCCGCCTCTACGGCAACTTCCCCGACTACAGCAGCTACCCGACGACCTGAGTCGGGAGGAAGGGCGCCTGTCGACGCGTTCCGGTGGCAGAGTGCCCGTCCTGACACCCGGCGGCGCACCGGGCCGGCATCCGACCGGCCGGCCCGGTGCCGCCCTCGCGATGGACCTCGGGGAGAGCCCGGCCGAGGAGTCTCCCCGGCTCCACCTCGATCGCCGGCGTGCAGGGCCGCCGCGCGGGCGACGGCTGACGGCTCACCCGTGCCGCGCCGGCGCGCCCGCCACGAGCGGAACGGTCAGGGTCACCAGGCCACCGTCCCGCTCGCTCGGGGTCGGCCGGCCGAGCCGCCGTACGGTGCGCAGCATCGGGGCGTTCTCGGCGTGGACGTGCAGCACCAGGGCCGCGTACCCGGCCCGCTCCGCGTGCCGGACCAGCCGGCGCAGCAGGGCCGAGCCGAGGCCCCGCCGCTGCCAGTCGTCGCGGACCAGCAGCGCCACCTCGGCCTCGTCGCCCTCGGCGAGCAGGTTGGCCATCGCCAGCACCGGCTCCGCCTCCCCGGTGCCGCCGCCGGCCGTGGCGAGCAGGGTCACGCCCCGGGCGGGCTCCAGCAGCCGGCCCAGCCGGGCCGGCGAGGGCGCGGCCGCCCCGCCCAGGTAGCGGCGGTGGCGACTGCGCGGCGAGCACCCCTCGTGCAGCTCGACCACGCCGGGCAGGTCGTCGGCGGTGGCCGGCCGTACGGTCGCCTCGGCGCCGTCGGGCAGCGCCAGGGTGACCTGCTCGACGGCCCGGCGCGCGACGGCGGCGGAGAGCTCGACCAGGGCCTGGGCCCGCGCGTACTCCGCCGGGGTGAAGCCCGGCACGGCGCGGCGCAGCGCGAACGACCCGCCGACCGGGTCGTCCAGCAGCATGGTCGTGTCGGCGAGCCCGCCGCCGGAGCCGGCCGACCCGGGACGCCAGGTGACCGCGTCCGCGCCGAGCAGGGCGCGCAGCACCTCCCCGGTCGCGTCCGGGTCCCGCACCAGGCGGGTGGCCAGGCCGAGCGCCCGGGTGGGCTGGTCCGCGAGCCCGCGCGCCTCGCTGCGGGCCACCCAGCAGTCTCGGCCCCGCCCCCGCTCCACGGCGGCGACCAGGCCGGCCTCGTCGAGCGTGTCCGGCGCGTCGACCAGGAAGTCGTCGACGGCGCCCCGCTCCGTGGTGTGTACCTGCACCGCGAGGATGTTGACCCCGCGCAACGCCAGGCTTGCCGTGAGCACCGA
Organism: Micromonospora sp. CPCC 205561; assembly: GCF_036906775.1. Lineage (NCBI taxonomy): Bacteria > Bacillati > Actinomycetota > Actinomycetes > Micromonosporales > Micromonosporaceae > Micromonospora > Micromonospora sp. CPCC 205561. Next base: position 38,616 of record NZ_JBAKHV010000019.1, read on the forward strand.
CAGGTAGCCCGGCCGGTCGTCCACGGTCGCCCGGATCCGCCACAGCGTCATGGCTCGCTCCCTTCCCGCCCCCGCCGGTCAGGGGTTCGCCGCCACCGGCGGAGCCTTCACCACGTCGAGCCGGTCGCCGAGGATCACCGCGCCGGCCCGGACGAGCTGCGCCAACCGGTCCACCTCCGTGCGGTGGAACGCCGCCGCGGCCGGCGAGCCGGCGCACTCGCGGGCCAGCACCAGGACCAGGCCCGCCCGGCCGAACGGCGCGACCGCGAAGTGCGCGTCGCCGGGCACGGTGATCGCCCGGGCCCGCAGCGGGGTCACCTCCGGCAACCGCGGCGGTACGGGCGCGCGCCAGCTGGCGTGGCCGACGGCCGCCTCCCCGGCGGAACCGCTCCGCGAGGCCCAGTCCAGCGGCACCACCGCCGCGACCGCCCAGTCGGCGGCGAGCAGCCCGGGGAGGGCGTCGACCAGGGTCGCCACCCCGTCGGTCGGGTTCGCCGCGACCTGGGCCAGCAACTCGGCGTCCTGCCCCGAGGCGGTGGGCGCGCCGATCGCCCGCCACACCCCGTCGACCCGCACGCCGGGGATCGCGGCCAGTCCGGCGAGCAGCCGCTCGACCCGGGCCGCGCCCGGCCAGACCACAGTGAAGTCGTCCACCGCCCGCCCGCCGAGCCGCTCCAGGACGACCACCTGGACGATGTCCGCGCCGGACACGCCCATGGTGCGCGCCACCTGACCGAGCGTGCCGGGACGGTCCGGCAGGGTGACCCGAACTCGCAGCAACATGTCTGAACCCTCCGCTCGGCGGGCCGGCAGCTCGCCGGCAGGCTGGGCGCCAGCCTGCCGGGTGGCCGTTTCGCCCCTGTTGCAGCGGCATGTCCCGAGGGTCAAATCCCGACCTTGACAACATGGCGGAGCTGCCATCAACTAATCGGATGACCGAGCCGGCCGTCGACGCGTACGAGCCGGGCAGCAGCCCTGCCCCCGCCGCCCCCCGTGGGCTGGATCTCGACCGGCTCGCCGACCATCTGGCCCGGCACCGGCCCGAGCTGGCCGGCGAACCGCTGCGGGCCCGGCTGATCGCCGGGGGCAAGTCCAACCTGACCTACCTGCTGCACGCCGGTGGGCGCGAGGTCGTGTTGCGCCGCCCGCCGCTCGGGCACGTGCTGGCCACGGCGCACGACATGGCCCGGGAGTACCGGGTGATCTCCGCGCTGGCGCCGACCGACGTGCCGGTGCCCGGAGCGCTGCTGCTGTGCGAGGACACCGAGGTGATCGGCGCCCCCTTCTACCTGATGGAACGGGTGCGCGGCGAGGTGTTCCGCAGCCGCGCCCAGACCGACCCGCTCACCGACGGGCAGCGGCGCGCGTTGGCGCTGGCGATGATGGACACCCTGGCCGCCCTGCACGCGGTCGAGCCGGCCTCGGTCGGCCTGGGCGACTTCGGCCGTCCGGAGGGCTACCTGGCCCGGCAGGTCCGCCGCTGGGCCGGCCAGCTCGACCGTTCCCGCAGCCGCCCGCTGCCCGGCATCGAGGAACTGCGGGACGTGCTCGCCGGCACCGTGCCGGAGGGCGCCAACGCCGGCCGGATCGTGCACGGCGACTATCGGCTGGACAATCTCCTCGCCACCGTCGACCCGGTCGGCGTGCGGGCCGTGCTCGACTGGGAGATGGCCACCATCGGCGATCCGCTGGCCGACCTCGGGCTGCTGCTGACCTACTGGGACGTGCTCGGCGACAGCGACTCGGCCGCCGGCAACCCGGTCGCCGACGGGCTCGGTCCGCGCGCCGGCTTCCCCACCGGCTCCGAGCTGATCGAGCGGTACGCCGCCCGCGGCGACATCGACGTCGGGCCGTTGCACTGGCACGTCGCGCTCGGCTGTTTCAAGCTCGCGGTGATCTGCGAGGGCATCCACTACCGACACACGCTCGGGCAGACGCTCGGCGAGGGCTTCGACCGGATCGGCGACATGGTGGCACCGCTGGTCGAACACGGGCTGACCGCCGCCAGGGAGCGTTGATGGACTTCGCCTACGACACCCGCACCGAGCAGCTGCGGGCCGAGCTGACCGCGTTCCTGACCGAGCACGTCCTCCCGGCCGAGGCGGTGCACGCCGAGCAGGTGGCCGCCGCCGGCGATCCGTGGGCCCGTCCGCCGGTGATGGCCGAGCTGAAGGCCGAGGCGCGCAAGCGCGGCCTGTGGAACCTCTTCCTCCCCGACCCGCGCCACGGCGCCGGGCTGACCAACCTCCAGTACGCCCCGTTGGCCGAGCTCACCGGGCGCAGCCCGCACCTGGCCCCGGAGGCGCTCAACTGCGCCGCCCCCGACACGGGCAACATGGAGCTGCTCGCCGAGTTCGGCTCGTCGGAACAGCAGGAGCGTTGGCTGCGCCCCCTGCTGGAGGGCGAGATCCGCTCGGCGTTCTGCATGACCGAGCCCGAGGTGGCCTCCTCCGACGCGACGAACATCGCCACCCGGATCACCCGCGACGGCGACCACTACGTGATCAACGGCCGTAAGTGGTGGTCGTCGGGAGCGATGGACCCGCGCTGCGAGATCTTCATCGTGATGGGCAAGACGGACCCGGGGGCCGACCGGCACCGCCAGCAGAGCATGATCCTGGTGCCGAGGGACACCCCCGGCGTCGAGGTGCGCCGGGGCATGACGGTGTTCGGCTACAGCGACGCCTCGCACGGCGGGCACGCCGAGATCGACTTCACCGACGTCCGGGTACCGGCGGCGAATCTCGTCGGGACGGAGGGCACCGGCTTCGCGATCGCCCAGGCCCGGCTCGGTCCCGGCCGGATCCACCACTGCATGCGGCTGATCGGCATGGCGGAGCGTGCCCTGGAGCTGCTCTGCCGGCGGGCCCTCGACCGGGTCGCGTTCGGCCGGCCGCTGGCCGAGCAGGGCGTGGTGCGCGAGTGGATCGCCGAGTCGCGGGTGCGCATCGAGCAGGCCCGGCTGCTGGTGCTCAAGACCGCCTGGCTGATGGACACCGTCGGCAACAAGGGTGCGCACACCGAGATCCAGGCCATCAAGATCGCTACTCCCGCCATGGCCGAGTGGGTGATCGACAAGGCCATCCAGGCGTACGGCGGCGCGGGCGTCAGCCAGGACACCCCGCTGGCCGCGCTCTGGGCCCAGTCCCGCACCCTGCGCCTGGCCGACGGCCCCGACGAGGTGCACCGCTCCTCGCTGGCCAAACGCGAACTGCGCCGCTGGTCGAACTGACCACACCGCTCGGGCCGACCCCGCCCGGTCAGGTGGTGCCCGACCGGCCGCGCTCCGCAGCACGGCGCGGCCGGGCCGGGGGCCGGGGCCGGGCTGGCATGCTGCCTTGCCGGCCCTTTCGAGCTGATGTCACAAACGATTCAACGACAGCCGGCGCCCCCGGCCCTCGGCCGGATCGGAGCCACCTCCGGCAGGGCGCGATGCCGAGGAGGGCGCCGGAGCTGGTGAGGCGTGGCCAGCGGCCGTCACCAGTGACCGAGCCGGCCGTCATTGACCGAGACCGGTCGCTCCTTCGCCATGGCCAGGCGAGGGCCACCGGTCGGCGGCGGGCAGCAGCCGATCCTCGACGGAAGGCGGGAGACGGCCGGGGCCCCAGCGGGCGGTGGGCCAGGACCGCTCCCTCCGGCCGACCGCCGACGGCCGACCTCGGACAGCGGACAGCGAATACCGGCCGACGACTTGACCTCAACGGACGGTGGGCCATGCTGTGGCCGACTGCGCGCGGCCGGACCTCGGGGCGGCGGGCAAGGGCCACTCGTCCGGCCGGCGGAGGCGGCGACACTCGGCGGCGGACGATGATCGACCCTCAGCGGCGGCGTCCGCGACCGCTCCCCGGCCGCCGGTGCGCGGCCGGGGCTCGCCCGACGGCGACGGGCGACGGCGACGGGCGGGCGGCGACGGGCGGACGGCGACGGGTGGGCGGCGACGGGTGGGCGGCGGCACAGGCCACGGGCAACGGGTGGGCGGCGGCGGGCCGTAGACGCGGGCCGGGGGCCGTGATGTCGTAGACGACTCAGCTCGAAAGGCACGTTGGCGGGTCGGTCGGGCGGAGGAGCAGGGCGGCACGCCGCCGTCGTCAGGGGGGCGGCCGACCGCCCGTCGGCCCGGCGGCCAGCAGATCTGAGCACCCCGGGTCTGAGCACCCCGGGTCTGAGCAGCCCCCGGATCTGGGCGGGCTGGGGTCGAACGGCCCGAGGTCTGAGCGGGCTGGGGCTGAGCAGCCCGGGAGCTGAGCCGGCCCGGAGGCTGAGCCGGCCCGGAGGCTGAGCCGGCCCGGGGGCTGAGCCGGCCCGGGGGCTGAGCCGGCCCGGGGGCTGAGCCGGCCCGGGGGCTGAGCCGGCCCGGGGGCTGAGCCGGCCCGGGGGCTGAGCCGGCCCGGGGGCTGAGCCGGCCCGGGGGCTGAGAGCTGCGGCGAGCCGGGGTCAGGCGGAGGCGCGTTCGACCAGCTGGGTGTCGAGCAGGATGTGGGGCGACGGGAGTTCTTCGCCGCGGATGCGGGAGACCAGGAGGCGGGCCATCTGCCTGCCCATCTCCTCCACGGGCTGGAAGACCGTGGTCAGGGGCGGCTCGGACTGCCGGGCGATCGCAGCGTCGTCGAAGCCGACGACAGCTACGTCCTCGGGCACCCGGCGTCCCGCCTCGCGCAGCGCGCGCAGCGCGCCGAACGCCATCAGGTCGGAGGCGACGAAGACGGCGTCGAGGTCGGGGCATGCCTCCAGCAGTCGGCGCATCCCGGCCGCGCCGCTGCCCTCGCTGAAGTCCCCGTACGCGATCATGCCGGGGTTGATCCCGCCCCCGGCGGCCTCGACCGCCTCCCGGTAGCCGGTCAGCCGGCCCAGGCCGGCGCCCATGTCCTGCGGGCCGGCGATGGTGGCGATGCGCCGCCGACCCCGGCCCGCCAGGTATTCCACCGCCCGCCGGGCGCCGCCCACGTTGTCCACGTCGACGTAGTACGCCGGCTGCGCGCCCGGTTGCAGCATCCGGGCCGGACGCCCGCCGAGCACGGTGGGCAGCCCGCGCTCCTCCAGCAGGGTGGGCAGCGGGTCGGCGTCGTGCAGCGACAGCAGCAGGACCCCGTCGACGTGCTGGTTGGTCAGGTGGTGCTCGACCCGCTCGCGCTCGATCGGCGACTGCACCATGGCGAGCCAGAGCTGCAACGGGGTCTCCAGCAGCCCCGAGCTGACACCCCGGACGATGCCGGCGAAGAACGGCTCGGTGAAGACCCGGTCCCCGGATTCCGAGACCACCAGGGCGATGGAGTCGGTGCGCTGGGTGACCAGGGCCCGGGCCGCCCGGTTCGGGACGTACCCCAGCTCGGCGATGGCCTGCTGCACCGCGGCGCGCGCCTCGGGGCTCACCTGCGGCGAGCCGTTGACCACCCGGGAGACCGTCCCGCGACCGACGCCGGCGCGCGCGGCGACGGCGTCGAGGGTCGGGCGCCCGAGCGACCGGGTGCGCTGCGTTGTCATTCTCTGCTCCTCCGACGGCGGACGGGCCCCGACGCCGCCCGGTACCCGGTGGCGTCGGGGCCGCCCGTTGATGGCTGGCCCTCGCCTATTGTGCGGCCAGACCGTTGCGTCGGATCACCTCGGCGTACCACCTGGCGCTGGACTTGGGGATGCGCGCCTGGCTGTCGTAGTCGACGTGGATCATCCCGAACCGCTTGGTGTAACCCCAGGCCCACTCGAAATTATCCATCAGCGACCAGGCGAAGTATCCGCGCAGGGGCACGCCGGCCTCGATCGCCTCGTGCGCGGCCCGCAGGTGGGCGTCGAAGTACGCCAGCCGGTCGACGTCGTCCACCCGCCCGTCGACCACCTCGTCGACGAAGGCCGAGCCGTTCTCGGTGACGTAGAGCGGGAGTTTCGTGTACTCCTCGTGCACCCGCCGCAGCGTCTCCACCAGGCCGGGGGCGTCGATCTCCCAGTTCATGTCGGTGACGGGGACGCCCCGGGTGACGAAGCGGACGTCCTCGCTGCCGGGCCAGCACGAGGGCGCCCGCCAGTACGGCTCCGGCTCGGCGCCGGGGACCGGGGCGGCGACGACGTGGCGGCTGTAGTAGTTGACGCCGACCAGGTCCAGCGGGGTGGAGATGGTCGCCAGGTCGCCGTCGCGCACGTGCCCGAAGTCGGTGACGTCGGCCAGGTCGGCCATCAGGTCCGCCGGGTACGACCCGCGCAGCAGCGGGTCGAGGAAGAACCGGTTGGCCAGCGCGTCGATGCGCCGCGCGGCGTCGGCGTCGGCCGGCGCGTCGCTGGCCGGCGTGACCGGGTAGAGGTTGACCGTCACCCCGACCTCGGCGGTCGGCCGGGCCGCCCGCAGCGCCTGCACGGCGAGGCCGTGGCCGAGCATGAGGTGGTGCCCCGCCCGGACCGCGTCCGCGCCGTCCGAGCGGCCCGGCGCGTGCACCCCCGAGCCGTAGCCGAGGAACGCCGAGCACCACGGCTCGTTGAGCGTGGTCCAGTAGCGCACCCGGTCGCCCAGCGCGTCGGCGACCAGCGTGGTGTAGTCGGCGAACCGGGCGGCGGTGTCCCGGGCCGGCCAGCCGCCCGCGTCCTCCAGCGGCTGCGGCAGGTCCCAGTGGTAGAGGGTCAGCCACGGCTCGATGCCGTGCCCCAGCAGTTCGTCGACGAGCCGCCGGTAGAAGTCGAGCCCCTCGCCGTTGGCCGGGCCGGAGCCGCCGGGCTGCACGCGCGGCCAGGAGACCGAGAAACGGTACGACTTCAGCCCCAGCTCGGCCATCAGCGCGACGTCCGGGCCGAGACGGTGGTAGTGGTCGCAGGCCACGTCGCCGGTGTGGCCCTCGACCACCCGGCCCGGAGTGTGGCTGAACGTGTCCCAGATCGACGGGGTCCGGCCGCCCTCGGCCGCCGCGCCCTCGATCTGGTACGCGGCGGTGGCCGCGCCCCAGAGGAAGCCGGGCGGAAAGGTCAGCGGCGGACGGTCCTCGAGGACGCCGACGGCGGGAGGGCTTGCGGGGTTGCTCACGACTTGACGGCGCCTTCCATGATGCCGCCGACGATCTGGCGGCCGAACACGATGAACACGATCACCAACGGTAGGGTGCCGATCGCCGTGGCGGCGAACACCTGCGAGTAGTCGGTGTAGTAGGCGTACGACAGGAAGGCCAGCGAGACCTGGAGCGTCGGGTTCTCCGAGGTGAGCACCGCGTACGGCCACAGGAACGAGTTCCAGGTCTCCATGAAGGTCAGCAGCCCGAGCACGGCGGCGGCCGGGCGCAGCGCGGGCAGCACGATGTTCCAGTAGATCCGGAAGGTGCTCGCCCCGTCCACCCGCCCCGCCTCGATCAGCTCGTCGGAGATGGCCTGGGTGGCGTACTGCCGCATCATGAACACGCCGAACGCGCTGACCAGGAACGGCACGGTCACCGCGTAGAGGGTGTCGAACCAGTTCAGGTCCTGGATCATCCCCCAGAGCGGGATGAGACCGAGCTGTGTCGGGATCATCATGGTGATGATGATCATCAGCAGCAGGGCGTTGCGGCCGCGGAAGCGCAGCTTGGCGAAGGCGAAGCCGGCCAGCGAACCGGTGATCACCACGGAGATCGTCACGATGCCGGAGACGATCACCGAGTTGAGCAGGCCGGTGAGGAAGTTCGCCGCCTCGTTGTCGAGCACCCGGCCGAAGTTGTCGCCGAACGACCCGGCCGGCGTGACCGGCGGCGGGACGTCGTTGATCGAGTCCAGGCTGCGGGTGGCGATGACCACCATGTAGTAGAACGGGTAGATCGAGAAGAGCGTCGCCAGGACGAGCGCGACGTACGTCAGCGGGCTGGTGCGCCACAGGCGCCGGGATGCCGAGTTCATCTCCGCGTTCCTCACTTCACCGTGCGGCGGACGAGCAGGAAGTTGATCCCCGAGACGAGCGCGATCATCAGGAACATGGCCCAGGCGACCGCGGCGCCGTAGCCCGCGGTGTTGAGGTTCTCGATGCCCAGCTCGTACATGTACATGGCCAGGGTCTGGAACTCGCGCTGGTCGCCGCCGATGATGTTGCCGTTGGCGAAGACGAGGGGCTCGGTGAAGAGCTGGAGCCCGCCGATCGTGGAGAGGATCACCACGAAGACGAAGGTCGGGGTGAGCATCGGCAGCGTGATCCGCCAGAACTGCTTCCACTGGCTCGCGCCGTCGAGCGCCGCCGCCTCGTACAGGTCGCGGGGGATGGCCTGCATGCCGGCGAGCAGGATCAGCGTGTTGTAGCCGGTCCACCGCCAGTTGACCATGGAGGCGATGGCGGTCCACGAGCTCCAGCGCTCGGCGTCCCAGTCGACCGGGTTGACGCCGACGAAGCCGAGCAGCCAGTTGATCACACCGAAGTCGCGCTGGAAGAGCATGCCGAAGACGATCGCCACGGCGGCGACCGAGACCACGTTCGGCATGAAGATCGCCATCCGGAACAGCGTGCGCGCGCGCAGGAATGTGCGGTTGAGCAGGTTGGCCAGGAAGAGCGCGAGCAGCAGCTGCGGGATGGTCGACAGCAGGAAGATGCCGAAGGTGTTGAGCGTGGCGTTCCAGAAGTACTCGTCCTTGACCAGGGCGACGTAGTTGTCGAACCCGATGAAGCTGTGGTCGCCGATCAGGTTCCAGTCGTGCAGGGACATCCAGGCGGTCCGCAGCATCGGGTAGAGCCCGAAGATGCCGAAGACCACGAAGAACGGCGCGATGTACAGGTACGGGGAGTACTTCAGGTCCAGCCGGGTCAGTGAGTGCGAGCGGGACCGGCGCCGCGACGGCGGCCGGGGTGGCGGTGCTGCGGGCGACGGCGGCGCCGTCGTGGCCGAGAGGCTCATGCGGGGTCCTTTCCCGGCGTCGGCGCGGACGCGTGCCGACGCTCAGGCGCTGTTACGCGGAACGGGACGGCGCCGGTGGCGTCCGGGGGCGGAACGGGACGGCGCCGGTGGCGCCCGGGTGTGGACCCGGACGCCACTCGGCGACGAGGTGGGTCAGAAGGCGCCCTGCGTCTTGGCGTCCTTGGCGAACTGCTCCCAGGCCTTGTCCTTGGTGGCCTGCCCCTGTTCGTACGAGCGCAGCGCGGGCTCGAACGCGTTCTCCTTCACCGCCTGGTGCTTCGGGCCGAGGTGCAGCGGCTGGATCTTGGCGACGCTCTCACCGAAGATCTTGCCGGTCGGCGCGTTGTTGAAGTACTCGTTGGTGTAGCCGAGGAACTCCGGGTTCTTCAGCGCCTCCAGGTTGGTGGGCAGCGGGCCCTTGAGCTTGAACGCCGCCACCTGGCTCTGGGCGTTGGTCAGGTACTCGGCGAGCTTCGCCGCCTCCTTCTGGTGCTTGCTCTGCGTCGGGACGCCGAGCCAGGAGCCACCCCAGTTGCCGGCGCCGCCGGGCACCGGGGCGACGTCCCACTTGCCCTTGTTCTCGGGGCCGGAGTTGTCCGCGACGATGCCGAGCATCCAGGACGGGCAGAAGGTGGCCGCGAAGGTGCCCTGCTTGAAGCCGGCCGACCACTCCGGCGACCAGGTGGCCGTCTCGGCGGTGATGTTGGCGTCGGCCATCGCGACCGCGGTGTCCCACGAGGTCTTCACCGACGCGCTCTTGTCGGCGACGATGTTGTCGTCCTTGTCGTAGAACAGCTCGCCGCCCTGCTGGAACATGACGGCGCTGGCGGCGGTGGTGACCGAGTCGAGCAGGCCCTTGCCGGTGGCGGCGCGGTACTTCTTGCCGGTCTCGATGAAGGCGTTCCAGTCCGGCCAGAGGGCCGCCACCTGGTCGCGCTCGACCGGCAGCTTGGCCGCCTGGAAGAGGTCCCGGCGGTAGCAGACGGCGAGGCTGCCGACGTCGGTCGGCAGGCCGATCAGCCGGCCGTCCGGCGCCTTGCCCAGCTCCCACTTCCAGGGCAGGTACTCCTTGCTGTGGTCGGAGACCAGCGGAGCGAGGTCGGCCCAGTTGGCCGGGTTGGCCTTGAACTCGTTGAGGATGCCCTCCTCGAGGGCGACCACGTCGGCGGCGCCCTTGCCGGTGGCGAGCGCCCGGACGATCTTCGGCCGGTACTCGTTGAGCTGCGCGACCTTCCGCAGCTCGACCTTGATGCCGGTGTCCTTCTCGTACTGCTTGATGATCTCGTCGTAACCGAACTCGCCGAACGTGTCGACGACCAGCTTGGCGGGCTTCTCGCCGGCCGCCGGAGCGTCGTCGTCCTTGCCGCAGGCCGCGAGGCCGCCGATGGCGGTGATCGCGGCCAGGGCGGCGGCCGCCATGCGGGTACGCCGCGTGGTGAGGCTCATCCTGACCCCTCTTTCGGTGGTGAGGCTGACGTGGGTGTGGTGGGGGGTGCTGCGCGCCGCCGTCGCCGGACGGGCCGGCGGTCGATGACTCCGGGCGGGGCGCGGGTGAGTCGTGCCACGGTGCCCGGGAGCGCTCCCATGAGATTGCCGGGGGGTGTCAGGAGTGTCAATAGGCCTGTGGGAGCGTTCCCAGATCGTTACCGCGAGTGCGTTTCCCCTCCGGGCGGTGCGGTTGCGGCCACTCGGCACACCCGCGTCAGCTGGGAATCCCGCCGACGGAAGCGGTTCAGCGGTCGCTGACGGGCCGTGACGTGCCCGCCGGGCAGCGCGTCGATCACGCCCCGGGCACGCCCGGCGGCCGGCGCAGCCGAAGCGGTTCAGCGACCAGGGCGTACGCCGGGACGGGAAAATCCTGAGCCGGAAGCTCCGCCGCGGCATGCCGTGGCCCCCTGCCCGGCATAGGCTGCGGACATGATCTGCCGAGCGTGCCGGGCGAGGCGGCACGACGACTGTCCCGGGCGGAACTGGTGCGACTGCCAGCACCGCGCCCCCGGCCCCACCCCGCCGGTCACCGGTCCGGCCGGCGAATGAGCGTCGGAACCCCGATCTCGGCACTCTGGCCGGAACCGTCCGGACAGCCGTTGGACGACGCCGCGCTCATCGCGCGCTACGGCCGGACCGACCGCCCCCACCTGCGGGTCAACTTCGTGACCAGTGTCGACGGCGGCGTCTCCGTCGACGGCTATTCGGCCGGGCTCTCCGGCGAGCCGGACAAGCGCGTGTTCGGCCTGCTGCGGATGCTCTGCGACACCCTGGTCGTGGCGGCCGGCACCCTGCGGCACGAGGGCTACCGGGCGATCCGCCTCGACGAGCGGCGCCGGGCCTGGCGCCGCGAGCACGGCCTGCCGGCGTACCCGACGCTGGTCGTCGTCTCCGGCTCGCTCGCCCTGGACCCGGCGCAGGCCGCGTTCGCCGACGCCCCGGTGCGGCCGGTGGTGCTCACCCGGGCCGGCGCGTCGGCGCCGCCCGGCCTCGCCGAGGTCGCCGACGTGGTGCGCTGCGGCGACGACCGGGTCGACCTCGCGGCGGGCCTGGCGGAACTACGGCGGCGCGGCCTCGACCAGGTGCTCTGCGAGGGCGGGCCGCAGCTTTTCGGCACGCTCACCGCCGCCGACCTGGTGGACGAGGTCTGCCTCACCGTCGCGCCGCTGCTCGCCGGCGCGGGTCCGGGGCGGATCACCGCCGGCCCGGCCAGCGGGGTGCGCCACCTGCCGCTGCGGCACGTGCTCGCCGCCGCCGACGGGACCCTCATGCTCCGCTACGCCCGCGACTGAACGTCACCGCGCGGGCACCCAGCGGTCGACGGCGGCCGATGGCGGGGTGTCGTCCGCCGCGTCGCGTGGCAACCTGTCGTACACCTCGGGCAGGATGCAGGGCGTGTGCCCCGACCGCGACGACCAGCCGACCGGAGTTGCCCGATGACTGACGACGGGTTCGACGGCCCGGGCGAGGCGGTCGGCCGGGTGCTGGGCACCGCCGACGCCACCCCGCTGCAGTTCTGGACGGCGGTCTCCCCCGGCAGCTACCTCCAGCTCGACGACGTCGTGGTGACCCGCCGCGAGCTGCCCGGCCGCGAGCCCGTGACGATCGCCGGGGTGGTCACCCAGGTGCGCGCCCGGCACGAGGGCGCCCAGTTCGACTCCGACGTCTTCGCCATCGCCGACGGCACGCTCCCGGCCCAGGTGCAGGAGGCCGCCGAGATCACCACCACCCGCGTCGACCCGGAGCTCTACGTCCCGCCGTCGCCCGGTGCGGTGGTGCACCGCGCCGAGGGCGACGCCCGGGCCCGGGCGCTGCACTTCGACCGGATGGAGCGGCGCATCCCGATGGGCATGGGCCGCGACGGGGTGCCGGTATACCTCAACGCCGACTTCCTCGACGGCAGCCGGGGCGCGCACGTGTCGATCTCCGGCATCTCGGGGGTCGCCACGAAGACGAGCTTCGCCACCTTCCTGCTCTACTCGGTCTTCCGCTCCGGCGTGCTGGGCGGCGACGCGGTCAACGCCAAGGCGCTCATCTTCAACGTCAAGGGCGAGGACCTGCTCTTCCTCGACCATCCCAACACCCGGTTGGACGACGCCACCCGCGCCGCCTACGCCAAGCTCGGCCTGAGCGCCGGCGCGTTCCCCGACGTACGGGTCTACGCCCCGCCCAGGCCCGGCGACTCCTCCGGCACGCCCGACGTGAGCAGCCGCCTCACCGGGGTCGACAGCTTCTACTGGACGCTGAGCGAGTTCTGTGCCGACCGCCTGCTGCCCTACGTCTTCGCCGACGCCGACGACGAGCGCCAGCAGTACACGATGGTGGTGCACTCGGTCGCCGCCCACCTGGCCCGGTACGCCCAGCCCGCCGACGGCGGGGTGAGCATCGACGGGGTGCGCCTCGGCTCGTACGCCGACCTCGTCGACCACGTCGTCGAGCAGCTCAACGACGACGAGACCCGCTCCGACTGGGCCGGCAGCGCGGTCGGGCTGGGCACCGTCAACGCGTTCGCCCGCCGGTTGATCGGCAGCAAGAAGGACCTGTCCCGGCTGATCCGGGGCGACCTGGCCACCCGCCGCCCGCACTCGATCAACACCGCCGAGAGCGCCCAGGTCACCGTGGTCGACCTGCACAACCTGCCGGACCGCGCGCAGCGCTTCGTGGTCGGCGTGACGCTCAAGAGCGAGTTCGAGCGCAAGGAGAAGTCCGGCACCGCCAAGCCGCTGCTCTTCGTGGTGCTCGACGAGCTGAACAAGTACGCCCCCCGGGAGGGCTCCTCCCCCATCAAGGAGGTGCTGCTCGACATCGCCGAGCGGGGCCGCTCGCTCGGGGTGATCCTGGTGGGCGCCCAGCAGACGGCGAGCGAGGTGGAGCGGCGGATCGTCACCAACTCGGCGATCCGGGTCGTCGGCCGGCTCGACCCGGCCGAGGCGTCCCGCCCGGAGTACGGCTTCCTGCCGCCCGCCCAGCGACAGCGTGCGCTGCTGGCCAAGCCGGGCACCATGTTCGTCAACCAGCCCGACATCCCGGTGCCGCTCTGCCTGGAGTTCCCGTTCCCGGCCTGGGCCACCCGCGTCTCCGAGGCCGGTCGGGCCCCGTCCGAGACGCTGCGCTCGATCACCCAGTCCGCCGACCCGTTCGCGGTCGTCGGCTCCGGTGGCGGCACCTCCGACGACGACATCCCCTTCTAGGGGCAGACCGGTGAGCCCGAGGAGTGACCCCGCGAGCCCCGCAGTCGCGAACGAAAGGCTGGCACCCGTGAGCGCGAGGAGCGAGCCCGCGAGCCCCGCAGTCGCGAACGAAAGGCTGGCACCGTGAAGATCCTGCACACCTCCGACTGGCACGTCGGCAAGGTCCTCAAGGGCCAGTCGCGGGCCGAGGAGCACAAGCGGGTCCTCGCCGGCGTGATCGACGTCGCCCGCGCCGAGGCGCCCGACCTGGTGATCGTCGCCGGTGACCTCTACGACACCGCCGCCCCGACGCCCGAGGCCACCCGGCTCGTGACCCGGGCCCTGACCGCGTTGCGCCGCACCGGCGCCGACGTGGTCGCCATCGGCGGCAACCACGACAACGGCCAGGCCCTCGACGCGCTGCGGCCGTGGGCCGAGGCCGCCGGGATCACCCTGCGCGGCGGCGTCCGGGAGGACCCGGACGAGCACGTCGTCGACGGCACCACCGCCGGCGGCGAGCGCTGGCGGCTCGCCGCGCTGCCGTTCCTCTCGCAGCGCTACGCCGTCCGCGCGGTCGAGATGTACGAGCTGACCGCGGCCGAGGCCAACCAGACGTACGCCGACCACCTGGGCCGGGTGCTGGGCCGGCTCACCGAGAGCTTCACCGAGCCGGACCGGGTGCACCTGGTCACCGCCCACCTGACCGTCGTGGGCGCGACCACCGGCGGCGGCGAGCGGGACGCGCACACGGTGCTGGGCTACGCGGTGCCGGCCACCGTGTTCCCGGGCACGGCGCACTACGTGGCGCTGGGCCACCTGCACCGCTCGCAGCGGGTGCAGGGCCCCTGCCCGATCCGCTACAGCGGCAGCCCGCTCGCGATCGACTTCGGCGAGCAGGAGAACGTGCCGTCGGTGACGGTCGTCGAGGTCACGGCGACCACGGCGGCGCAGGTTCGCGAGGTGCCGGTGACCGCCGCGGCGGCGCTGCGTACGGTCCGGGGCACGCTGGCCCAGCTGGCCGAGTTGGAGGCGCCGGACGCCTGGCTGCGGGTGTTCGTCCGGGAGCAGCCGCGCGCCGGGCTGCGCGAGGAGGTCCAGGAGCTGCTCCCCCGGGCCCTGGAGATCCGGATCGACCCGGAGCTGCTGCCCGCTGCGGGCAGCGGCGCCCGGGTGGCGCAGCGGGCGGGCCGCTCGCCCCGGCAGCTCTTCGCCGACTACCTGGACAGCCGCGGGCACACCGACGACGGGGTGCGGGAGCTCTTCGACGAGCTCTTCGAGGAGGTCGAGCACTGATGCGGCCGATGCGGCTGGACATGGCGGGCTTCACCGTCTTCCGGGACGAGACCACCGTCGACTTCACCGACGCCGACTTCTTCGCGTTGGTGGGGGCGACCGGCTCCGGCAAGTCGACGGTGCTGGACGCCATCTGCTTCGCCCTCTACGGCACGGTGCCCCGCTGGGGCGGGACCCGGGGCCTCGGCAACGCCCTGGCGCCGTCGGCCACCGAGGCGCGGGTCCGGCTGGTCTTCGAGTCGGGCGGTTCCCGCTACGTGGCGACCCGGGTGGTGCGCCGTGACGGCCGGGGCAACGTGAAGACCGCCAACGCCGGGTTGCAGCTGATGCCGGCCGGTTTCGACGTGACCAAGCTCGACACCGGGCTGAGCCCGGACGACCTCGGCGAGGTGGTGGCCGGCACGCCGGCCGAGATGGAGCAGGCGGTGCTGGAGGCGGTCGGGCTGCCGTACGAGCAGTTCACCAGCTGCGTGGTGCTGCCGCAGGGGCAGTTCGCGGACTTCCTGCACGCCAAGCCGGCCACCAGGCAGCAGATCCTGGTCAACCTGCTCGGCCTCGGGGTCTACGAGGAGGTGCAGAAGCGGGCGACGGCACGGGCCACGCGGGCCGAGGCCAAGCTGGAGGCGGTCGACCAGGCGCTCGCCGGGCTCACCGACGCCGACGACGACGCGCTGGCGGCGACGACCGCGCGGGTGCACCGGATGCGGGAGCTGGCCGGGGCGGTGACGGCCGCCCTGCCGGAGCTGGAGGCGGCCCGCACGGCGACGCGGGAGGCGGGCGCGGCCCTGGCGGTCCTCGACGCCGAGCTGGGCGTGCTGACCGCCGTGCGGGCGCCGGACGGGGTGGCGGAGGTGGCCCGGGCGGTCGCGGCGGCGCGGGCCGGTGCGGACGAGGCGGCGACGGCGGTGTCGCTGGCCGAGGAGCGCGAGGAGAAGCTCCGAGGCGAGCTGGCCGCCGCCGGCGACGAGAGCGCCCTGCGGCTGCTGCTGCGGGCGTACACCGATCGGGAGAAGCTGGCCGGTGAGACCGAGACGGTCCGCGCGGCGGTGACCGGGGCGCAGGCCGAGCACGGCGCGGCGGTGGCGGCGCTGGCCGAGGCGCGGGCGGCGGCCGAGCGGGCCGAGGCGGAGCTGGAGGCCGCCTTCCGCGCGCACGAGGAGGCGAAGGCCACCGACCAGGCGGTGGCGTTGCGCGCGCACCTGCGGGCCGGGACGCCCTGCCCGGTCTGTGAGCAGACCGTGGCGGCGGTGCCCGCGGTGCCCGCCGACTCGGCGGTGGCGGCCGCCACGGCGGCGGGACGGGCGGCGCGGACCGCCAGCCAGGCCGCCCAGTCGGTGGTGCGTGAGCGCGACGCCGCGGCCCGGGATCTGGAGCGGGCGGTACTGCGCGCCCGGGCCCGGCAGGACCAGCTGGAGGCGAGGCTGGCCGAGCTGGACGGCCAGCTGTCGGGGGCCGCCGAGCCGGCGGTGCTGCGCCGCGAACTGGACGAGCACGCCCGGCTGCGCAGGGCGCTGGAGGAGTCGGCGGCGGCGGTGCGGGCCGGCCGGGACGCGGCGCGGCGGGCCCGGGCGGCGGTGGACGCCGCCGAGGAGCGGCTGCGGTCGACCTGGCGGGCGTTCGACGCGACCCGCGACGGGCTGGCCCGGTTCGGGCCGCCGGCGGCCGACCGGGACGACCTCGGCGCCGCGTGGGACGCCCTCACCGGATGGGCCGGCGCGCAGGCGGAGCGCCGCCGGGCGGAGCGGGCCGGGCGGGCCGCGGCGGTGGCGGAGGCCGAGGCGGTGGCCGCCGGCGTCGGTGAGCGCATCGCGGGCCTCCTCGCCGCGGCCGGGCTGCCGCCCGCCGACGATCCGGTACGCGCCACCGACCGCGCCCTGGAGCGGGCCGAGGCCGACCTGCGGGAGCTGGAGCGACGCCGGGAGCAGGCCGGCGGGCTGCGCGAGCAGCGCTCCGGGTACGAGCACGAGGCGCAGGTGGCCCGGGCGCTCGCGGGGCACCTGCGGGCCAACAACTTCGAGCGGTGGCTGCTGGCGGAGGCGCTGGACCTGCTCGTCGCCGGCGCCTCGGGCATCCTGCGCGAACTCTCCGGCGGCCAGTACGACCTGGTGCACGACAAGGGCGAGTTCTTCGTGGTCGACCACCACGACGCGGGACTGCGCCGGGGGGTGCGCACCCTCTCCGGCGGGGAGACGTTCCAGGCGTCGCTGGCGCTGGCGTTGGCGCTGTCCGAGCAGCTCGCCGGGATGTCCACCACCGCGGCGAGCCTGGAGTCGATCGTGCTGGACGAGGGCTTCGGCACCCTCGACGCGGCCACTCTCGACACGGTGGCGGCCACCCTGGAGAGCCTGGCCGCCCGGGGCGACCGGATGGTCGGGGTCGTCACCCACGTGCCGGCCCTGGCCGAACGGATCCCGGTCCGCTTCGAGGTCAGCAAGGACGCCCGGTCGGCCCGCGTCGAGCGGACCGGCCGGTGAGCGGGGCCCCGGCGGCCACGACGAGAGGTCCGCTGTGGTGAGCGACCCCCGGTTCTTCGTCGACGCGTGGGATCCGGCGTACGGCGCCTCGTTCGAGGCATCGGCCGGCGGCCCGGCCGCGCCGAGCAGTGCCCAGGTCGACGCCGACGCCGAGCTGCCGGCGGTGGACTGGCGGGCCATCGGGGTGCGCCCCGGCGTCCGCGCCCCCGACGTGGTGCTGCTCGTCGACGGGGTGCGCCGGATCGACGCGAGCGTCTGGACGGCGGAGGAGGACGGCGCCTCCTTCCCCGGCCTGGCCGCGTCGTACGCCGCCGGGGTGGTCCGGTGCGACCTGGTGCGCGGCGCGGCGCAGCTCGCCGGGGCGAAGGTCGGCAGAGGGCTCTTCACCGCCAGCCCGTCGGCGGTGGACGTGGTGGCGGGCAGCGTCCGCTACCCGGTGCACCGGGTCAGCGGCACGGGCGAGCTGAACAAGCTCCCGGCCGCCGTGCAGGGTCCGCTGACCGCGCTGGAGGTGGAGGTCTCCGGGGCGGCCCGGACGGACGGCGACCTGCTGGTGGTCGACGGCCCGCTGCGCAACCGGCGGCAGCTGCCACGGACCCTCGGGTACATCAAGACCCAGCACAGCCAGTACCTGGACGCCCGGCTGACCGCCGTGGTCACCCAGTTGGCGGCCGGCGAGCGCTCCCCGGTGTTCAAGCTCGGCACGGCCTGGGGCGGCTGGTCGTGGTATCTGCGGCTGCCGGTGGCCCTCGGCGCGCCCTGGGCGGGGATCGTCCGGATGGAGTGCTCCGCCGAGCTCGACATCGACGAGGCGGTGGGGCTGGCCGACCTGTCGCTGGTCACCCTGCCGCGGTTCGCCTCCACCCCCTACAAGGATCCGCGGGCGCCGCAGAACCTCATCCCCATCGCCGGCCTGGAGCGCCGGCTGCGGGCGCTGCTCGGCGACGCGCGGCTGCTGCACCGGGTGCTCACCACCGCCGCGCGGGCCCGACGCTGATGGGGCGCAGACGGGCGAACGACACGGTGGCCGCGCCGGTGGACACCGGCCAGGCAGAACTGGTGCCGGATCCGGACCGGGCGGGATCGTGGACGCTGCTGCTGGACGGCGCCCCGCAGTCCCACGTGGACCTGGCCGACCCCACCCACCTGGAGTTCGAGTACGTGCGGCGGCTCGCCGCCGCGATCGACCTGGTGGCCCCGGCCGGCACGCCGCTGCGGGTGCTGCACCTCGGCGGCGGCGCGCTGACCCTGCCCCGGTACGTGTCGGCCACCCGGCCGGGCTCCACCCAGCGGGTGGTCGAGGTGGACGGGGCGCTCGTGGAGCTGGTCCGCCGCGCCCTGCCCTGGCCGTCGGATCCCCGGCTGCGGGTGCGGGTGGGCGACGCCCGCGCGGTGCTGGCGGCCAGCCCCGACGCCAGCTACGACGTGGTGGTCGCCGACGTCTTCGCCGGTGCCCGCACCCCGGCCCACCTGACCTCGGTGGAGTACGCCGCCGAGGTGGCCCGGGTGCTGCGTCCCGCCGGCTTCCACCTGGCGAACGTCGCCGACGGCCCGCCGCTGCGCCACGCGCGCGGGCAGGTCGCCACGGTCCGGTCGGTGCTGCCGCAGGCCTGCCTGGTCGGCGACGCGGCGGTGCTGCGGGGGCGGCGCTTCGGCAACCTGGTGCTGGTGGCGGGCCGGGTCGAGCCGCCGGTGCCGGAGCTGACCCGGCGCGCCGCCGGTGACTGGTTCCCCGGCCGGGTGCTGGCCGGGGAGGAACTCGACCGCTTCGCGGGCGGCGCCCCGGTGGTGCGCGACGCCGACGCCACCGACTCGACCCCGCCGCCGCCCGGGATCTTCTCCGTGCGCCGCTGACCGGAATCTTTTTCGGGCGTCGTTGATCCGTTCGGCGGTGCGCCGCGTACCACCGGGCGGCCGTGTCCGTGCGGGACGGCCGACGTGATCGGACACCCGGAGGTCTGCATGCACGCGGTGGCGGCCGGTTGGCACGGCGACGGGGCGCGGCCGGAGTGGATGTCCGCGCGGTCGCAGTCCCGGCCGGACGCGTCGGCTCGCGGGGTCGACGCCCCGCAGGCGGCTCGCCAGAATGGGCCGGTGACGCCGAGATCCGCCCCCGGGCGCCACCACGCTGCACCGTCCACCGAGGCGGGTCACTCGGACCGGCTGATCCGGCTGCTCTACGCCGAGCACGCCGGGCCGCTGCTGGCGTTCGTCATGCGACTCACCGGCGGGGACCGGCAGCGGGCCGAGGACATCGTCCAGGAGACGCTGCTGCGGGCCTGGCGCAACGCGCACCGGCTGGGGCAGGGGCAGGGTTCGCTGCGGCCGTGGCTGGTGACGGTGGCCCGGCGCATCGCCATCGACGAGCACCGCAGCGGGCAGGCCCGCCCGGCCGAGACGTACGACCGGGACCTGACCGCGTTCGCCGAGGCGGACAGCACCGACCGGGTGCTGCGCACGATGACGGTGGCGGACGCGCTGCGTACGCTGAGCCAGTCGCACCGGGAGATCCTGGTGGCGACGTACTTCCGGGGCCGGACGGTGCCCGAGGCGGCCGAGGAGCTGGGGCTTCCCCTCGGCACCGCCAAGTCGCGGGTCTACTACGCGCTGCGCGCGCTGCGCACGGCCCTACAGGAACGGGGGGTGACGGAATGAGCCGGGCGGACCACCTGGACGTCGCGGCGTACGCGCTCGGCGTGCTGGACGAGTACGACACGGCACGGTTCGAGGAGCACCTCGCCACCTGCTGGGCGTGCGCCGCCGAGCTGGAGACGATGGTGCCGGTCGTCGGCCTGCTCTCCGACATCGACGGCGAGACGATGTCCGCGCTGGAGCAGACCCGGACCGATCCCGCCCTGCTGGACCGGACGCTGGTCGCGGTGCGCGCGCACCGCCGGCGCAACCGGTTGCGGCGGGTGCTCGCCACGGCCGCCGCGGTGGTGGTCCTCGGCGGGCTGACGGGGATCGGCTTCGCCACCATCGCCGGGCGGAGCGCTCCCGAGGTGGTCGCCGAGCCGACCGCCACCGCCCCGGTCGAGGTGCCGAGGGCGACCCGGTCCAGCGACCCGAACGACCCGAACCTCGGCGGCCCCGTCCCGGTGGAGGGCGAGAAGACCAACGTCGTCGACCAGACCACCGGCGTGCAGGCCACCTTCTTCGTGGCCGCCAAGCAGTTCGGCACGAACGTGAGCTTCACCCTGGAGCGGCTGCCCGGGCCGCGGACCTGCCGGCTGGTGGTGGTGCGGAGGAACAACACCAGCGAGGTGATCTCCACCTGGTCGGTGCCGGGCACGGGCTACGGGACCAACGCGAACGGGGAGGCGCTGACGCTGTCGGCCACCACCTCCACCCGCAGGGGCGACATCAGGCAGTTCCAGGTGCAGTCGGTGGACGCCGCTGGGGTGGCGAGCCCGCTGGTCACCGTGCCGATGTAGCCCTCGCCGCGAGTCAGGCGCCGGCCGGTGCGACGCCGGCGCCGACCGTTCGCGCCATCCCCGACCGGGCCCCCCGCGACCGTCCGCAGGGGGTTCGCGTTTCTTCCGGCGGTTCCGCGGCCCCCCTCGGACCGGGAAACGGATCTCCGGGCCGGACGGTTCAACCGTTCGCCGTGAGATCGACCACCGTCCCGCCTTCAACCTTGCCGGCGCCCCCCGCGTATCCACCGGTGAACCGCCAAGTACGAGGAGGGCACGTGGCACATATGAAGCGAACCGCCGTCGTCGCGAGCGCGTTGGTCGCGTTGACCGCCTGCGCTCCCGCGGGCTACGAGGGCGCGAATCCGGGCGGGGCCGAGCCGGTCGCCGTCACCGCGACGGAACCCGGCGCGACTGCCGACCCCCCGGCCTCGCCGTCCCCGGCGGCACCGGCCGCCGACGCGCCGCCTGTCGACGCGGACCTGACCGACGAGCTGAACGGCAGGAAGGTCGCCCGGATGGGCAGCGTGGTGACCGACCAGGAGGGCTGGATCCTCTACCGCTTCGACAAGGACACCGCCGACCCGCCCACGTCGAACTGCGTCGACAAGTGCGCCCAGGTCTGGCCCCCGGCGCTGACCGACGGCAGCCCGCAGCTCAACGGCGTCTCCGACGACAGGGTCGGCACCGTCACCCGGCAGGACGGCACCAAGCAGATCACCCTGGGCGGCTGGCCGCTCTACCGCTACGTCGGCGACCGGAAGCCCGGCCAGTGGAAGGGTCAGGGGGTGGGCGGCACCTGGTTCGTGGTCGCCCCGGACGGCCGGAAGAACCTCAGCTGCCTGCCGACGGGCACCCCGAAGCCGGTCGCCCCGCCGGCGGCCGACCAGGGCGGCCAGGACGCCCCGAACTACTCGTACTGATCCGCCGGGCCGGTCGCCGCCGGGAGGGCCCGGCCGGCCGGGCGCACCGCGGGCCCGTGGCACCGCCGGCGCACCGCGCGCCGGCGGTGCCGCCGGTCCCCCGACCGCGACGTGGCAGCATGTGCCGGGTGACCGCGACCGAACCCACCGCCCGCCGGGAGCTGCGCCCGCCCGTCGGTTACCGGCTGGCCGCGTCGGTCCGGGCGCTGACCTTCAGCCCGTACGACCCGTGCGCGCGCGTCGCGGCCGGCACCTTCTGGTACGCGACCCGCACCCCGGAGGGGCCGGCGACCCTCGCCCTGCGGCCGGCCGGCGCGAACCTGCTCGCCGAGGGCTACGGCCCCGGGGCCGACTGGGTGGTGCGGCGGGCGGACGGGATCGCGGGGCTCCGCGACGACGTCACCGCGTTCGCCCCGCTCGCCGCCGCCCACCCCGTGGTGGCGCGGCTCGCCGCCCAGCACCGGGGGCTGCGGATGCCCGCCACCGGTCAGGTCTTCCCCCGGCTGCTGCGGGCGGTCTTCGAGCAGAAGGTGACCGGCAAGGAGGCGTACCGGGCGTACGCGGCGACGGTCCGGCACTTCGCCGAGACGGCGCCCGGGCCGATGCAGCCGCTGCTGTTGCCGCCGGAGCCGGCGGCGGTGGCCGCCACCCCGTACTGGGTGTTCCACCCGTTCGGCGTCGAGCAGCGCCGGGCCGAGACACTGCGCCGCGCCGCCGCCGTCGCCGACCGGTTGGAACGCTGCGCGGACTCCGCCGAGGCGACCCGCCGGCTCACCGCCGTCGCCGGCATCGGGCCCTGGACCGCCGCCGAGGTGGTACGGATCGCGTACGGCGACCCGGACGCGGTCAGCGTCGGCGACTTCCACGTGCCGAACACGGTGGCCTGGGCCCTGGCGGGCGAGCCGCGCGGCGACGACGCCCGGATACTGGCCCTGCTGGAGCCGTTCCGGGGGCACCGGGGGCGGGTCTGCGTGCTGCTGGCGGCCGGCGGCGTGCAGGCGCCGAAGTTCGGCCCACGGATGCCGATCCGCTCCTTCGCCCGGTTCTGAGGCGGGCGCTGCGCCCAGCGGGCGACGCCGTGCGCGGCCCGGTCAGGAGCGGGCGCAGAGGCGGCGCAGGGTGCGGCCCAGCCACCAGGCGTACGCGTGCTGGAAGGCCCGCCCGGCCGGCCCGGCCGCGCGCATGACCCAGCGGTCCGGGCGGCTGAAGGCGACCACCTCGAACCAGACGCGGCCGGCGGTGTCCCGGCTGACCACGAACGCCTCCTCGCCGCGCGCGGGATGCCCGGCAAGCGTGCCGTACCCGAAGCCGGCCCGCCGCCCGTCGTCGACGGCCCAGACCACCTCGCAGGGCGCGGCCAGCCGCAGCGGGCCGACGCCCAGCCGGGAGACCACCCGCACACCGGGTGCGGCCCGGTCGGCCGCCACCTCCAGCCGGATGCCGGCCGCCCGGTGCAGGCGCCAGCCGAGCACCGCCGCGCCGGCCGCCGCGAAACAACCGTCGGGCAGCCGGATCCGGTGCCGCACGTGCCGCCAGCCGGCAGGCAGCGCGCCGGTCTCGGTGGCGCCGACGTGCGGATAGGTCGGTGCCGGCACGGCGCACCCCCACTGGTCGACGGGACACCGCCAGCGTACGGCCGGTGCGGGCGCGCCGCCCGGTGACTGTGGTTGGCTGTCGGCGTGATCACCGAGCCGCGCATCGTCCCCGCCGACGTCACCGACGCCGGCGAGATCCTCACCGTGCAGCGCGCCGCGTACCTCACCGAGGCCCAGCGCTACGCCGACCCGTTCCTGCCGCCGCTGACCGAGACCCTGGACGAGGTGCGGGCCGCGCTCGCCGGCCCGGTGACGGTGCTCGCCGCCCGGCTCGGCGACCGGCTGGTCGGTTCCGTCCGGGCGCGGGTCGACGGCGACACCGCGCACGTCGGCCGGCTCTCCGTCGCCCCCGACCAGCAGGGCGGGGGCGTCGGCGGACGGCTGCTGCGCGCGGTGGAGGCGGCCTGCGCCGGCCGGGTCCGCCGCTTCGCCCTCTTCACGGGCGCCGACAGCGAGCGGAACCTGCGGTTGTACCGCCGGCACGGCTACCGGGTGGTCGGGCACCGGCCGGATCCGAACGGCATCCGGCTCGCCCTGCTGGAGAAGCCGGCGGTCAGTCCCGCTCGCAGCGACGCCTGAGCCCGTCGGCCTCCATCCGCAGGTAGCGGCGCGTCAGGTCGCCGTAGAGCCAGCCCACGGGGCCGGCCAGCGGGCCCGACTGCGCGATGACCAGCTCGACCCGGCAACGCCCGCCGGGCAGCGGCGACACCCGGTGCTCCCCGAGGGAGGTCACCCCCGGGCTGCGCGAGACCCAGGAGAACGACCGCCCCTCGACCAGCTCGGTGACCCGCCACACCGCCGGTCGCAGCTTCGGCTGCTCCAGCCGGGCCGTGGCACCCACCGCGAGCGGACCCGACTCCCCGCGTGACGCCCGGCGCACCGAGGGCGTCCACTCCGACCACCGTTCGACGTCGACCAGCACCGCCCAGACCTGTTCGGCCTCGGCGGCCACCTCCGTACCGGCCTCGAACCGCATCTCGCCCCCTCCCCGAAGGCGGCACCCGGCGGCGCCGCCACCGGTCTCGACGGGGCTGCCCGGCGAAACGTGACAGCGCACGTGCGCCCGTCCTCCGGCCGGCGTCACACCCCCGGCCGGTCCGCCCCCGCGGGCCGGCCGACGGTTCCCCGCCGGTCGGGCCGGGGTCCGGCCGCCGTCGGGCGCGGTCGCCGTGGGTCAGGCGGCCTCGCGCAGGTCGGCCAGCCCGAGGGGGGTACGCCGGCGCAGCAACTCCTCCAGCTCCGCGACGGAGCCCACCTCGCCGAGCACGTCCTTGCCGCCGCCGTACTGGCGGGGATACCGGCGCACCAGCCGGTACCGGTGGCGGCCGCCGATCAGCTCGACGCTCACCCGCCACCGCCCGCAGCATCCGCAGACCCACTCCGCCACCCCGCGAAAGTAGCTCTGACCTGCGGTTTCCTGATTCACCCAGCGCGGTACGAGCGGCGCGCGCCCGGACACGCCGCCCAGTCACCGGGCGTGATCTGCCTCACGACTGTCGGTGCCGTCTGGTTGACTGGTCGCCGTGAAGCTGCCGATCACTCCGCCGGTCGAGCCGATGCTGGCCAAGAGCGTCCCCCGGGTCCCCACCGCACCCGGGATGACCTACGAGCCGAAGTGGGACGGCTTCCGGTGCATCGTCTTCCGCGACGGCGACGAGGTGGAGCTCTCCAGCCGGGGCGGCAAGTCGATGACCCGCTACTTCCCGGAGGTGGTCGAGCAGGCCCGCCGCCAGCTGCCCGAGCGCTGCGCGGTCGACGGCGAGCTGATCGTGATCCGGCGCGACGGGCCGGGCGGGCAGCCGCGGCTCGACTTCGAGCAGCTCGCCCAGCGCGTCCACCCCGCCGCGTCCCGGGTGCAGCTGCTCGCCGAGACCACGCCGGCCGACTTCGTCGCCTTCGACCTGCTCGCCCTCGACGACGAGACGCTGCTCGACCAGCCCTACCCCCGGCGTCGCGCCCGGCTGGAGTCGGCGCTGGCCGGGGTGCGCCCGCCGGTGCACGTCACCCAGGTGACCACCGACGTCGACACCGCGCGCCGCTGGTTCGACGTCTTCGAGGGCGCCGGGTTGGACGGCCTGATCGTCAAGCCGGCCGACCTGCTCTACGAGCCGGGCAAGCGGCTCATGTTCAAGGTCAAGCACGCCCGCACCGCCGACGTGGTGGTGGCCGGCTTCCGGTGGCACAAGTCCGGCCCCGTGGTCGGCTCGCTCCTGCTCGGCCTCTACGACGACGACGGGGTGCTGCACCACGTCGGGGTGAGCGCCTCGTTCACCATGGCCCGCCGGGCGGAGCTGCTGGAGGAGCTGGAGCCCTACCGCGACGTCGGCGCCGGCCACCCGTGGGTGCACGGCGACCACGAGCGCGGCCAGCGCCTCCCCGGCGGGGTGAGCCGCTGGACGGGCACCCGCAGCCTCGAGTGGGAGCCGCTGCGACCCGAGCTGGTGGTCGAGGTCGGCTACGACGCCATGGAGGGTGACCGGTTCCGGCACACCGCCCGGTTCGTCCGCTGGCGGCCCGACCGCGACCCCCGTTCCTGCCGCTACGACCAGCTCGACCGGCCCGTACGGTTCGATGTGGACCAGGTGCTGCGCGGCGATCCGACGGTGACCGTGGGGTCCTCGCCCGACCCGGCGTAGCCTGGCCGTCGACCCGATCACGGAGGCCCGCTCGTGACCCGCACCCCCGACCGGATCCGCCGGTTCCGGCTCACCCTCGCCGGCCTGGCCGCCGCGGCGCTGCTGGGCGCCGGCTGCACCCTGCCGGCGATCGCCCCCCGGACGGACGCCGGCGGCGAGGCGGCCGCCCCGGGGGCGGCGCCCACCTGGCGGGCCTGCCCCGAGGTGGCCGAGGAACTGGTCGGTCGGAGCGCGCCGAACATGCGCTACGAGTGCGCGCGGATCAAGGTGCCCCGCAACTGGGGCACGGGCGCCGGGGCCGCCACCGGCCCGGGCGCCGGGCAGACCTTCGAGATCGCCTTGCTGCGCGCCCGGTCGACCAAGCAGCGCGACCGGATCGGCTCGCTGGTGCTCAACCCGGGCGGGCCCGGCGGGTCGGGTGTCGACACGGCCGTCTACCTCTCCTTCGGCCCGGCGTTCGGTGGGCTGCCCGCCTCGGTCACCGACCGGTTCGACATCGTCGGCTTCGACCCGCGCGGGGTGTCCCGTTCCAGCCCGGTCGAGTGCATCCCCGACGAGGACCTGGACGCAAGCTTCGGCTACGACCCCGACCCGGCGAGCCAGGCCTCGTTCGACGGGTTCGTCGCGCTCAGCCAGCGCATCGGACGCGGCTGCGGCGCGCGCTACGGCGACCAGTTGCCCCTCTACGGCAGCGAGCAGGCCGCGCGGGACATGGACGCGGTGCGCGCCGCCGTCGGCGACGACAAGCTGACCTACCTCGGCTACTCCTACGGCACCCTGCTCGGCGCCACCTACGCGCAGCTCTATCCGCAGCGGGTACGGGCGCTGGTGCTCGACGGGGCGGTCGACCCACGGCAGGGCCTGATCGCCGGCTCGGAGAGCCAGGCCAAGGGCTTCGAGCGGGCCTTCGGCAACTTCACCACCTGGTGCGCGGCCAACGCCGGGCGCTGCCCGATCGCCCCCGACGCTCGGGCCGCGGTCACCTCGGCCATCGACAAGGCCCGGGTGTCCCCGGTACGCGGGGACGACGGCCGGGAGGCCACCGCCGGCTGGGTCTTCTACGCGATCATCTCGTCGCTCTACACCGAGTCGGGCTGGCAGGAGCTGGCCGGGGCCGTCGACAGGCTGGCGGGCGGCGACCCGGAGGACGTGTTCCGCCTCGCCGACGCGTACGCCGACCGGGACTCCGACGGGCGCTACTCGAACATGTTCGACGCCAACCTGGCGGTCAACTGCGCCGACGAGGAGGAGAAGCCGACCCGCGAGCGGATCCGCCAGCTCCAGTCGCAGTGGCGGGCCAAGTACCCGCTGTTCGGGCCGGCCCTGGCCGTCGGCCTGCTCTCCTGCGCCGAGTGGCCCGGCGGGCGCGACCCGTACCCGACCGGCCGGGCCGACGGCGCACCGCCGATCCTGGTGGTGGGCACCACCGGGGACCCGGCGACCCCGTACGAGCAGACCGGCGCGCTGGCCCGGATGCTGGGCGTGGGGCGGGTGCTCACCTGGGAGGGTGAGGGGCACACCGCCTACCCGCAGACCTCCTGCATCACCGCCGCGGTCGACGCCTACCTGATCGACCTGACGGTGCCCCGGGAGGGGCTGCGCTGCCCGGCCCGCTGACCGGTCGCTCCGGCGGCAGCTCCGGCAGGTCGATGCCCTGCCGGGCGGCCATCTCCTCTAGCAGGGCCCGCATCCGGCGGACGTCGGCCTTGAGCTGCTCCTGCTCCTCGTGCTCGAAGGCGTCGTCGTCGACGATGAGCTGACTGGCGAAGTGGGCGGTGATCAACGGGATGACCAGCAGCACCATGGTCGAGATGAGCAGGGCGGCGAGCGTACGGCCCTGCCAGCTGACCGGGGAGATGTCGCCGTACCCGACGGTGGAGGCGGTCACCACCGCCCACCAGACCGCGTCCGCCGCGCTGCGGTGCTCCACCTGGCCGTAGATGACGCCGGCCACCACGATCATCAGCAGGTACGAGATGATCAACGTCCGGGGTGAGTTGGCGAACCAGACCAGTCCCCGGTAGATCAATCGGAACGGCAGCAGCAGGACCTCCATGGGGAGTCATGTTGCCCCCTGCCGGCAAGCTCCGCCCGTCATCGGGTCCGATCGCTGTGCCACGCTGACGCCATGAGTGACGTGATCTTCCGCGAGGCCGTCCGGGCCGACCTGCCCGCCGTGATCGCCCTGCTCGCCGACGACGTGCTCGGCAGGACCCGCGACCTCACGCAGGTCGACGAGGCGTACGAGAAGGCGTTCGCCGACATCGACGCCGACCCGCGCAACCAGCTGATCGTGGCCGACGCCGACGGCGAGCTGCTCGGCTGCATGCAGCTCACGTACATCCCCGGCCTGGGCCGGCACGGCGCGCAGCGGCAGCTGATCGAGGCCGTCCGGGTCCGCTCCGACGTACGCGGGCAGGGGCTCGGCCGACAGATGATCACCTGGGCGATCGAACAGGCGAAGCAGCGCGGCTGCGCCCTGGCCCAGCTCACCACCGACAAAACCCGCCACGACGCCCACCGCTTCTACGTGAGCCTCGGCTTCACCCCCTCCCACGAGGGCATGAAACTCCCCCTCTGACCCACCCCGCCCCCGCCCCCGCCCCCGCCCCTCGCCCTCCCTCGCCCTCCCTCGTCGGCGATCTTGCACTTTCTGCCCCGACGAATGGGGCATCACGTCCACGGGACGGGCGCAAACTGCAAGATCGGCGGTGAGTCCGGGTGCGGGGGCGGCGGGAGGGGGCGGCGGGAGGGGGCGGCGGGAGGGGGCGGCGGGAGGGGGCGGCGGGAGGGGGAGGGTCAGGTGGGGAGGAGGTGGCCGTCGCGGAGGGTGAGGACGCGGTCGGCGAGGTCGATCAGGGCCGGGTCGTGGGTGGCGACCAGCGCGGTCATGCCGCGCGCGTGCACCACCGCCCGGAGCAGGTCCATGATCGACCGGCCCGTCTCGGAGTCGAGCTGGCCGGTGGGCTCGTCGGCGATGAGCAGGTCCGGCTCGTTGGCCAGGGCCCGCGCCACCGCCACCCGCTGCTGCTGGCCGCCCGAGAGTTCGTACGGCCGCTGGGCGGCGTGCCCACCGAGGCCGACCAGCTCCAGCAGCATCGCCACCCGTTCCTCGCGCTCGGTCGCCGAAACGCGCGCCAGCCGCAGCGGCACGCCCACGTTCTCCGCGGCGGACAGGATCGGCACCAGCCCGAAGGTCTGGAAGACGAAGCCGATCCTGTCGCGCCGCAGCTCCAGCAGCTCCCGCTCGCCGGCGCCGGTCACCTCGCGCCCGGCCACCACCACCCGCCCCGAGTCGGGCCGGTCCAGCCCGCCCACCAGGTTCAGCAGGGTGGTCTTGCCCGCACCCGAGCGGCCGCGCAGGGCCACCAGTTCGCCCCGACCGGCGGCGAAGGAGACGTCCCGCACCGCGTACACGGCGTGCTCGCCGCGACCGAACGTGCGGTGGACCCCCTCCACCCGGACCACCTCGTCCGTGACCGCGACGCCCGCCGCCGCGCCGCCGACGCCCGCCGCCGGCCCGCCGGTGACGGGGGCGGCGGCCACCTCACCGGGAACCCCGACGCCCGCCGCCCCGCCGGTGACCGCTGCGCCCGCCACCGCTTCGGGGGACCGCCCGTCCCGCACCGCGTCCCGCTCGTTCATGATCCCGTCCCGTCGTTCTCGGCGCGGCCGACCGGCTCGACCGCGCGGTACCGGTTGATCCCCCACCCACTCACCGGTTCGTCTCCCGCTCGTCGCGCGCCCGGTCGCCCGGCCGCACCTGCACGTGGTCCGGCGCCAGGTCGAGCCGCACCCGGTCCCGCAGGGACAACGCGTCGACGAAGGCCGCCGGCAGCTGCATCCGGCCGCCGCGGTCGAGCACGGCGTACTCCTCGCTGACCAGCTCGGTGCTGCCGTCCGCGCCCACCCGCGCGGTGCGGCGTACCTCGGAGGCGGTCCGGCCGTCGCGGATCGCGACGGTGCGGCGCACCTGGCTTGCCACGGCGTGGTCGTGGGTGACGACCACGATGGTGACGCCCAGCTCGGCGTTGATGGTGCGCAGCGCCCCGAAGACGTCGGCGCCGGTCGCCTCGTCCAGCTCGCCGGTAGGCTCGTCGGCGAAGAGCACCTCGGGGTCGTTGGCCACCGCCACCGCGACCGCACAGCGCTGCTGCTCCCCGCCGCTGAGCTGACCGGGCCGCCGGTGGGCGCAGTGGCCCACCCCGACCAGGTCGAGCAGCTCCCGGGCCCGCTCGCGGTGGGCCCGCCGGCCGCCCCGCCGCCCGGCGAGCCGCATCGGCAGCTCGACGTTCTCCAACGCCGTCAGGTACGGCAGCAGGTTGCGGCCGGTCTGCTGCCAGACGAAGCCGACCATCTCCCGTCGGTAGCTCAGCCGCCGCCGGTGGGAGAGGTTCAGCAGGTCGTAACCGCCCACCCGGGCGATGCCGGCGGTGGGGGTGTCGAGCCCGGAGAGGATGTTCAGCAGCGTCGACTTGCCCGATCCGGAGGCGCCCACGACGGCCACCAGCTCGCCCCGGTCGATGACCAGGTCGAGCCCCTGCAACGCGACCACCTCCACGCCCTCGGTCTTGAAGATCCGGACCAGCCCGTCGCAGACGATGTGCCCGCGCAACCGGTCCCGGCCGCCCGCGCGCTCGGCAGCGCGCTGGGCGGCCCGCTGTTGCAGGGCGGCCAGGTCCGGTACGGCGGTGGTCTCCGCGGTAGCGGTCATTGTCAGCTCTCCTCTCCGAGCCGGAGCACCTCGCCGAGGCGCGTCCGGCGGTTGTTCAGGGCCTCGACGGCGACCGCGAAGCCGAGGGCGAGCGCCCCGAGCGCGACGACCCCGGCCGCCAGGCCGGGCTCGAACGCCACCCGGACCTCGACGCCGCCGGTGAAGGCGGACAGGCCGAGCACCGGGGTGAGCAGCAGCGGCAGGGCCGTGCCGACGAGCGCGCCGGTAACCACCGAGACGCCCACGAGCGGGGCCAGCTCCACCAGCAGCAGCCCGCGCCACTGGCGCCGGGACAGGCCGAGGGTGCGCAACCGGGACAGCACCTGACCGCGTTCCCGGGCGCCTGCGAGCACCGTGAAGGCGACCGCGAGCAGGCCGAGGACCGTGCCCCCGGCCGCGCCGGCGGCGAAGCCGAAGGCGAGCAGGGCGTTCGCGCCGCCCTCGCCCACCTGCCGCCGGGTGTCCGCAAAGGTCAGCACCTGCACGCCGCGCGGGCGCTCCCGGCCGGCGACCGCCCCGTCCGTCTGGAAGCGGGACTGTCCCGCGTCGCCGGCCCGGCGCAGCGCCTCGCCGTCCAGGTCGTCGCCGGCCACCAGGAAGCCGGTCGGCACGGCGGCGTAGTCCCGCCGGGGCAGGGACTGCCAGGGCAGGACGACGAACCGGCTGCTGTCCGCGCGGAGCAGCGGGAAGCTCTCCGCCCGCCCGGCGACCCGGAACTCGTACCGCTGGCCCTGGGCGCTGACGAAGGCGGAGCCGTCGAGGCCGGCGTCGGCCAGCTCGGCGGCGACCGTCGGGGAGACCACCGCGGGCAGCGGACCGCCTCCCCCGGCGGGGGCGAGCAGGGCCGCCGGCACCGTCACGTCGACGTCGGACTCGCGGACGATCCGGGCCAGGGCCGGACCGTCGACCATCAGCACGGTCACCCCGCCGAGCCGGGTCTCGGTGCCGATCGCGTCCTTCGCCAGACGCTGGCCCGCCTCGTACAGCACCGGACTCGCGGCGCGGACCCCCGGCAGCCGCTCCAGCTCGGCGCCCGTCTCCGGGGCGATCCGGTCCCCCAGGATCAGGGCGTCGGCGGGGACCACCCGGCTGGCGGCCCGGTCCCGGCTCGCCTCGATGCCGGCGGCCGTCACCGCGCAGAACGCCGCGGTCGCGATGGCCAGCACGACGACCACCAGCGGTACGGCGACGACCGACCGGCCGGCGCGGGCGGTGCCCAGGAAGGCGACGCTGCCCCGGGCCCGGGCCGCGAGCCGGCTGGCCAGCCGCAGCGGCCACGGGTACAGCCGCATCGCGACCACCGCCGCGGCGACGGCCAGCAGCACCGGGACCGAGACCAGCAGCGGATCGACCTCCCCGGAGGTGAGGCCGCGACGGCGCAGCAGCACGACCGCGAGGCCCGCGAGGACCAGCAGTCCGCCCTCCACGGTGAGCCGACGTGCGGAGGGGCGCGCCCGGACCAGGTCGTGCCGGCCCGCGCCGGCCCTGGACGCGGCGAGGGTGGCCACCGGCAGCGCGAACGCCACCAGGACGGTCGCGGCGACGGCGAGCCACAGGGTCTCACCCGGTGCCCCCGGGGCGAGGTTGCCGACCAGCCAGCCGAGCGTGGCCGCGGGCGGCGCCACCAGCAGGGCCTCGGCCAGGCTGCGGCCCGCGCCCGTGGTGGCCGCCCCGCCCCGGGCCCGCAGCAGCGCGAACTCCGCCCGCCGACGGCGCGCCAGCAGCCCGGCGGCCAGCGCGACGAGCCCGGCCAGCGTGGCCAGTACGCCCGCGGCGATGACCCCGAGCACCGTCCGGGCGCTCTCCACCTCGGCGGAGAACTGCCGCAACGGGATGTCCAGCCCCTGCACGAGGTTGCGGCCGGCCGCCTCCCGGCTCAGCTGCTGGAGGCCGTCGAGCACCTGGTCCAGCTCGCGGGCGTCCATGCCGTCGGCGCCCAGGCGGTAGCGCCAGCTGAAGGTCAGCGGCCAGCCGGCGACGGCCTGGCGGTTCAGCGCGGCGCCGTCGACGACGCCGACGGCGATGACGGGCTGGCCGTCCCCGACCGGCTCGACGACGCGCAGCAGCGGCGGCAGGCCGTCCCAGAACCCGTCGGCGGCTTCCCGGGGCTGGAAGAGACCGACCACGGTGACCTGGGTGGGGGGCGGGGCATCGGGCGTGGGCGGTCCCGGCTGGCCGAGGGTGAGCCGGCTGCCGAGCCGCAGGTTCAGCTTGGCGGCGGCGTCCGTGGCCAGCGCCACCTGCGTCGGCTGGCCCTTCGGCGCGTCGGCCGGCCAGCGCCCCTCGACCAGCCTGCCGGCCTCCTCGATCCCGGGCACCGCCCGCAGGCCGAGGTCGACCATGAGGTTCTTCGCCGCCAGGTCCGGTCCCACCACCCGGCCGGCCGTGGTCTCCCCGGTGAACCACCGCCGCTCGACCATCCGGCGTACGACCGGCGGCATCCCGGCCTCCAGCGTCGCCAGGTCGCCCTGGTGCGCGGCCACCAGGGAGGTGTCGTTGTCCGGCGCGGCGATCGGCCCGGTCGAGTACGTCACGTCCCGCTGCTGCGGCGGCACGGCCCCCAGGTACGCCCGCAGGCCCTCCTGGATGTGCCCGTTGACGACCCGGGGCATGCCGCTGACCAGCAGCGTGACGACCAGGGTCAGCGCCGCGAGGAGCAGGAACTGCCCACCGTGCGCCCGCACCCGGCGGGCGACGGCCCCGATGCTCACCACGCCGCGTCCCCGCTCCCGCTCGTCCCTACGCTCCACCCGGTCACCGGTCTCCCCCGATCCGCAGCTGCGCCACGGCCACCCGCTGCCGGATGCCGAGGGCGATGAACGCGCTGAAGGCGAGTGCCGCCAGCAGCAGGCCGACCGCGGTCAGGCCGATGGGCAGCCAGGGCAGCACGAAGGCGGCCTCGGGCACCGGCCGGCCGGCGGACGGCGTGAGGATGACCAGCGGGGCCATCGTCGCGCCGACCGCGGCGCCCAGCAGCAGGCCCACCCCGACGCCGATGCCGGCCAGGAAGGTCTGCTCGGCCAGCAGCGCCCGGGCCAGCAGCCGAGGGCTGGCGCCGAGCGTGTGCAGCACGGCGAACTCCCCGAGCCGGTGCCGGGCGGTCGCCCAGACGTCGACGATCAGGCCGACGAGGGCCAGCAGCACCGAGCCGAGCGCGGCGGCGAGCAGCCCGGTGCGGGCCCCCTGCCAGTACGGGTCGCCGGCGGCCCGCTCGGCCACCTCGCGCCGGTCGAGCAGGTTGGTGCCGGCCAACCCGGCCGCCGCGCGGGCCGCCTCGGCATGGCCGCCGTCGTCGGTGCTCAGCCACCACTCCGCGACCGGCCGGACCCCGCCCCGGTCCCGCAGCAGCCAGCCCGCCGCCGCCGGCAGGTCCAGCAGCACGCCCTCGCCGGCGGTGGCCGGCACCTCCTCCAGCTCGCCGACCAGGGTGACCGGGAGCGTCGCGCCGGAGAGCACGAGGTCGACCGTCTCACCCACCTCCAGGCTCAGCGCGTCGCGCACCGCCGGGGTCATCAGCGCGGGCACCGGCTCGTCGCCGCCGGCCGGCACCACCGCGAAGCGGCTCGGCGGTTGGAACGCGAACCGGCCGCCCGCCCGGTAGTCGACCTGCCACTCGGCGCTCAGTCCGGCGGCCGTGACCGTCGCGCCGGCCGGCTTGCCCTGGCCGTCGACGGCCGCCCACTCGCCGTCCAGCGACGCCGGCCGGGTCGCGCCGTCGGCGCCGACCAGCCGCAGGTCCGACACCTCCACGCGGTACACCTGCCCGCGCGCGCTTCCGCCGTCGACCTCGAAGCCGGAGAGTCGTACGGGGCCCTCCCCGGCGGGGACGGCGACGGTGAACGGCACCGGGCGGCCGTCGCTGCCGCCGCT
This sequence comes from Micromonospora sp. CPCC 205561, assembly GCF_036906775.1. Classification (NCBI taxonomy): domain Bacteria; kingdom Bacillati; phylum Actinomycetota; class Actinomycetes; order Micromonosporales; family Micromonosporaceae; genus Micromonospora; species Micromonospora sp. CPCC 205561. The sequence continues at coordinate 73,014 of NZ_JBAKHV010000019.1, forward strand.
GCCCGCCGCAAGCCGAAGCGCCAGCCCGTCCGCCCGGGTCAGCAGCACCCAGAGGCCGACCTGGTGCGGCGTGACGGCCGCGCGCACGGGCGTGCGTACCGTGCCGGCGAGCGACCGGGTGCCGGCGGGCAGCTCGATGCCGGCCGGCGCGCCCCGCGCCCGGGTCAGCCGGTCCAGCAGCGCCGGCAGGGGCTCGTCGGACAGCCGCTCGTTGAGCCGCACGACGCCCGCCGCGCCCGCGGCGTCCAGGCTCACCACCGTGGTCGGCAGGTCGCCGCGGCCGACTCGGATCTCGTCCCGCCAGGCCGGCAGCGCGGTGCCGACGCCCGGCAGCGCGGCGAGCCGGCCGGCCCGGTCGTCGGGCGCGGCGCCGGTGCGCTCCACCACCCGCAGGTCGGCGCCGACGGTGTGCTCGGCCTGGTCCGCCTGCGACCGCTCGCCGGTGGTGACCAGGGACCACGCCAGGGTGCTGCCGCCGACGGCGAGGGCGAGCAGCAGGACGGGGCCCGCGTGCGGGCGCCGCCCCGCCTGCCACATGCCGAACATGGTCGCGGTCCACGGTCTGCGGTCGACGAACCGCTCGGCGAACCGGGTCGCCGGGGGGAGCAGCCGCAGCGCCACCACCGCGCCCGCGAGCACGCCCAGCGTCGGCGCGGCGACCAGCAGCGGATCGACCCCGAGTCGCCCACCGGCCCCGGTGACCGGCGACGAGTACTGGCGCAGCTGCGTCCAGGCCAGCACCGCGAACCCGACCAGCACGAGGTCGAGGCTGGCCCGTTGGACGCTGGCGGCGCGGGTGGGACGGGACCGGGCCGCCATGTCGGCGACGTACGTGCCGGCTCCCCGCAGCGTCGGGACGACCATCGCCGCCAGGCAACCGGCGGCCGCGGCGGCCGCGGCGGCCCAGACCAGCGTGCTGTCGCCGGGCGTGAGCGTCAGCGCGCCCGCGCCGCCGCCGACGTGCCGCAGCGCCTCGCCGGCGATCACCGGCCCCAGCACGCCGGCGGGCAGCACGACCAGGGTGGCCTCCCGGGCCGCCAGGCCGGCCAGCTGACGCCGCGCGGCGCCCCGGGCCCGGAGCAGGGCCGTCTGCCCCCGCCGGTCCTCGTGCAGCAGGGCGGCGACCAGCACCAGCGCGTACCCGCCGAGGACCACGATCAGCAGCAGCGGGGTGGCCAGTGAGGAGCGCCCCACCAGGTCGGCCCGGACGACGCGGTCGAGCAGCCGGTCCATCGCCGTGACGGTCTGGCCCGAGGAACCCAGCCCGGCCGCCTCGGGCACCTCGGCGAGGGCGGCGGTCAGCGCCCGCCGCACGTCGAGCAGCCGGCCCGCGTTGGCCACCGCCGCGAGGTCCGGCTCGACCACCCAGGACGCCGACACCGAGCCCGGGTAGGCGGCGACGAAGTCGGCCGGATCCAGCGCGAACGGCCCGTACGAGGTGCCGGGGTCCGGCACGCTGCCGGCGCCGACGCCCGGGGCCAGCCGCCAGTACGGGTCGGTCGGGTCGCGGGGCTGCCACGTCCCGACGAGCACCACCGTGCTCGGCCGGTCGGAGCGGCGGTCCAGCATCGGGACCCGGTCGCCGGCGGTCATGCCGAGCGCGCCCGCCACCTTCTCGGGCAGCGTCACCTGCGTCGGCGTGGCCCCGGGGACGGGCCAGGCGCCGGCGGTGAGCTCCGCGTGGCGGGGCAGGTCGTCGAGGGTCGCCAGGTTGGCGAAGACGGGGTCGTCGCCGTCCGGGACCACGGGACCGAGGTCCCCGGTCAGCTCGCGGCCGCCGCCGTACCGGGCGGCGGCGACGGTGACCGGCGCACCGCCGAGGCCGGCGGCGAACCCGTCGCGGACGGCGCGGTCCCGGGTGGCGTACTCGGTGGCGTCCCGGCCGGCGGCACCGCTCACCAGGAGGCTGCGCTCCTCGAACGAGGCCCCGGTGAGCAGGGCACGCTGGCCCGCCTCGACCGCACGGCGGTTGTAGTCGGAGAGCCCGGTGACCATCGCGACCGCCACCAGGGCCGCGACCGCCGCGGCGAGCAGCAGCCCCCGCGCCTCGCGGGCCCGCCTCCACACCAGCTTCATCCGACGCCCTCCCCTGGCCCGCAGCCGGGCCGACGATCAGGGAGAGCGGCGACGGGCCGGGAAAGGTTCGCGCCCGTTACTTGATCGTTACCCGGCGATCCGGGCTTCGCCCCTCCGCCGGCGCCCGGCTCCGGCCGGCTGGCTGGCGCGGCTGTGCTTCCATCACCGGATGGAGATGGTTCTCAGCGCTCTGATGGTGGTCGTCGTCGTACTGCTCGCCGTCCAGCTGCCGACCGCCGCCCAGCAGGCGCGGACCACGTACCGACTCGCCGAGATCGAGCGTCGGATCCAGCTCGTGATGGACCACCTGGGCGTGGTGGACAGCGCGCCCGTGCCGCCGGAGGTGCGTGACCACCTGGCCCGGGGCGACAAGATCAAGGCGATCGCCGCGTACCGGAGGGCGACCGGCGCGGACCTGCGTTCGGCCAAGGCCGCCGTGGAGGCGTTCGCCGGCCGGCGGTGACGCCCGCGGCCCCCGGCCCCGCCGCCGGGACGCGCCCGGAGGACGGGGCCGGACGGGGTGGCGGCGGGCCCGCCCCGGCGCGCCGGGGCGGGTGGGACGGTCAGCGGGGCCGGTCGCGGTCCTTGGAGGGCTGCACGCGCTTCGGCTCGCCGGGCATCTTCGGGTGGTCGGGCGGATAGGGCATGTCGCCCTGGCCGGCGGCGTCGTCCCGGTCGGCCCATTCCAGCAGCGGGGTGATGTCCCACCCGGCGTCGTCGATGCCGGCGTGCGGGTCGCCCCGCTCGGCCAGCCGGGCCGGGACGGTGCGCAGGTCGAAGTCGTCCGGGTCGACGTCGGGCAGCTCGTCCCAGGTGACCGGGGTGGAGACGGTGGCCCGGGCGTTGGCCCGCAACGAGTACGCGCACGCGATGGTGCGGTCCCGGGCCATCTGGTTGTAGTCGACGAAGACGCGGGCGCCCCGCTGCTCCTTCCACCAGGCGGTGGTCACCAGCTCCGGCCGCCGCCGTTCCAGCTCGCGGGCCAGCGCGATGGTGGCCCGGCGCACCTCGGTGAACGTCCAGCGCGGCGCGATCCGCAGGTAGACGTGCACGCCGCGGCCGCCGGAGGTCTTCGGCCAGCCGACGACGCCCAGCTCGTCGAGGAGCGCCCGCAGCTCCCCGGCGGCGGAGACGGCGTCGGCGAAGTCGGTGCCGGGCTGCGGATCGAGGTCGACGCGCAGCTCGTCGGGGCGGTCGACGTCGGCGGCGCGCACCGGCCACGGATGGAACACGACGGTGCCCATCTGGGCGGCCCATGCCACGTGCGCCAGGTCGGCCGGGCAGAGCTCCGCCGCGCTGCGGCCGCTCGGGAAGCTGATGGTGGTGGTCTGCACCCACGGCGGCACGCCGCGGGTGGGCACCCGCTTCTGGAAGAACGCCTCGCCCCCGACGCCCTCGGGGAAGCGCTGCAACGTGGTGGGACGGGCGCGCAGGGCGCGCATGATCCCGTCGCCCACGGCGAGGTAGTAGTGGAAGACGTCGGACTTGGTGAAGCCGCGCTGCGGGAAGATCACCCGGTCGGGGCTGGTCAGCCGGACGTCGTGCCCGGCCACCTCGATCTGTTCGGCCGCGGCCTTGGTGCCACCCATTGCGCGACCATATGCCACACCCCCGACGTCCGGCGTGCCGTTGCCGGGCGAGTCCCGCCCGAAAGGTCACCGGCACTTCCCGGTCGGTGCCCGCGTCAGCCGCGGCCGCGTACCAGGGGCAGGAACACCTCGTCCACGATCTCGACCAGCACTTCGTCGGGGACCGAGGGGATACCGCGCATCGCGTACTCGGCGCGTAAAAGCATTACCGGTGTCGTCGCCACCCGGTGATGGGTGGCCGCCGCCGGCGCCTCGCCCCGGGCCGCGGCCCGTTCGAGCATCCCGAGCCAGGCGCGGTCCATGGTGTCCGCGCCGGACCGTTCGCGCATGAGGGTGAGCAGCTCAGGGTCGTCGGCTGCGGCGGCGAGCAGACCGCGCAGGACTGCTCCGTGCGGCGAGGACCACGTCTCGTTGGCCTGTCGGAGCATCTGGAGCGCGTCGCCTCGCAGGGTGCCCGTGTCGGGGTTCGGCATGGCGGCGTCGGAGAGGTGGCGGTACGCCGCGATGCCCAGGGCCGCCCGACGCGGCCAGCGGCGGTAGATCGCATTTTTGTTGGTCCCGGCGCGGGCGGCGACCCGGTCCATCGTCATCCCCGCGTACCCGGACTCGCGTAGTTCGTCCGCCGCAGCCTGGAGGATCGCCTGTTCCAGCTCCTCGCCCCGGCGCCTCGTGACCATGCCTTGTAGGGTACTGGACGTACCTTATAGGGTACGCGGCGTACCTTAAGAGGGAGAGGAACTCTTGATGCGCGTCTTCGGCATGAACTACGACACCGGCTTCGTGAGCGCCGGATCCACCACTCACGAGCCGTTCGACCCCGAGATCGTGCGGAGCGACCTGCGTGTCATCCGCGAGGAGTTGCACTGCGACGCGGTCCGCATCACCGGCGGTGTCCAGGACCGGCTGGAGCTGACCGCGCGGCTGGCGGCCGGGATCGGGCTCGAGGTGTGGTACTGCCCGTTCACCAACGGCCTCGACCGCGACGGGCTCATGGCGTTCGTGCTCGACGGCGCCGAGCGGGCCGAACGGCTGCGGCGCGACGGCGCCTCGGTCGTGTACCTCACCGGTTCCGAGATCTCGATGTTCACCGACGGTTTCCTGCCCGGCCGCGACCTGGAGGAGCGGATGGCGCTGTTCACCGATCCGATGCGGATGAGGCAGGCGGTCCCGGCCGCCCGGGCCGCGGTGCGCGACTTCCTCGCCGAAGCGGTACCCGCAGTGCGCGAGCGGTTCGGTGGTCTCGTCGGATACGCCTCGATCCCGCTCGAGGACGTCGACTGGGCGCCGTTCGACATCATCGCCAGCGACGCCGGCTACCGCGACGCGACCAACTCCACGGCGTTCCCGCAGACCCTGGCGGCGGCGGTGGGTCAAGGCAGGCCGTACGCCGCGACCGAGTTCGGCTGCTGCACGTTCCGTGGCGCGGCCGACGTGGCCGGTGGGGCAGAACCGGTGACGTACGACGAGCACGGCCGTGCCGTGAAGTTGACCGCTGAGCTGGAGCGCGACGAGGAGGGCCAGGCGCGCTACGTCGTCGACCTGCTGCGCGACTACGAGGCCGGCGGGGTGGAGGCGGCGTTCGTGTACACCTTCGCGAATCGGCACCTGCCGACCACCGGCGATCCTGGGCACGACTACGACCTGGCCGCACGTGGGATCGTGCGGGTGCTGCCGGACGGCTCGTGGACGCCCAAGGCCGCTTTTCACGCCCTCGCCGAGTACGGTCGTTCCCGCACGCGCCGGAACCGGCCGAGGTGACGAGCGGGCCCAGCCTGGGCGGGAGGACTCCGACGACGCGGTGACGAAGATGGCCGCGCCTGCGACGAGGTTCGCCGGGACGTCGGCCAGGACGGCACGGGAGAGGACTCTGGATCCCCCGCCGCCGACCGCCTCGACGGCTGACGGCCGCGCCCGCGTACCGGAATTCCCAGGCCGCGGGGCCTGTTCCTGTTCAGTGCGGGTACTTTCACCCGAATCCGTGAGTGGCTCTGGAGGCATGACCGTGGAGACTGAACTGCCCCGTACCGAGGAAGAGTGGCGGGTCCGGCTCAGCCCGGAGGAGTTCCGGGTGCTGCGGGAGGCCGGCACCGAGCGCCCGTGGACCGGCGAGTACGTCGACACCAAGACGCCCGGCACCTACCACTGCCGGGCCTGCGGCGCGCAGCTCTACCCCAGCGACACGAAGTTCGACTCGCACTGCGGGTGGCCCAGCTTCGACGACGCGATCCCCGGCGCGGTCAAGGAGATCGAGGACCGCAGCCTGGGAATGAGCCGCACCGAGATCCGCTGCGCCCGGTGCGACAGCCACCTGGGTCACGTCTTCCGGGGCGAGGGTTTCACCCCGAAGGACACCCGGCACTGCGTCAACTCCGTCTCCATCCGGCTGGAGCCGCGCGCCGACGCCTGAGCCCCGGCTCCGACGACGGCGGCGGCGGCGGCGGATCTCCGGGGGCCGGCCCGCGACCGGCGGCGGCGCCCCGGGGGTCAGGCCCGCCCGCCCGGCGCCAGCCCGGCCATCAGCGAGACCTCGGCCGTACGCGAGCGCTCGACGCGGCCGGCGAAGTCGCGTACGCGCGGGTCGGCGCCGACCGTCTGGTGCGCCCGGGCCAGGTCGGCCGCCGCGTCCTGGTGCGGGGCGAGCAGGGCGAGCAGGACGCGGTCGACCTCGCCACCCGGGGCGGTCCGCAGGCGGGCCAGGTCCTCGGCGCCGGTGCCGTGGTCTCCGTGGTCGTGCCGGCGGGCAGCCTCGGCGGCGGCCGGTCCGGCGTCCCGCAGCCAGCCGCGCATCGTGGCGAGTTCGTCGGTCTCGGTGACCTCGATGGCGGCGACGAGGGTGCGCAGCTTCCGGTCGGTCACCCGGTCGCGGCTGAGCCGCACCATCTCCAGCGTCTGCTCGGTGTGTGCCGCCAGCGTGGCCAGGAAGACCACGTCCAGTCCGTTCATCTCGGTCCCGCTGGTCGCGGTCACCTTCGGCGGCGCGGGGGCGGGCGACGCCGGGGCGGTCCGCGCGGCGCAGCCGGGGGCGATCAGCAGGGCGGCGAGCAGGGCGACCGTGGGCAGCCGTCGCATGGCGTACTCCGATCCGGGAAGGGGTGACGGGTGCGGCGGACGCCGGGAGGCGGGCCGCACCCGTCCGGTCAGACCTGCGTCCAGAGCGCGGGCACGTGCGGCGGTTCCCAGCCGGGGATCGCGGTGTGCGCCTGCCGGCAGCGGTACGTCCGCCCGCCGTAGGTGACCTCGTCGCCGGCCTGGTAGGCCCGGCCCGCCGTCCAGCTGCCGCCCGGCGCGGGCGGGGTGGTCGGGGCGGCGGTCGGGGTCGGCGACGGTGCCGGCCGCGTCGGGCTCGGGGTGGGCGACGGGTCGCCGCCCCCGCCGACCTGGAGGTCCACGCAGGAGTAGAACGCGTTGGCGGTGTCCGCGACGTTCCACACGGCGAGGACCTTCTGCCGCCCCGGGTAGCCGCCCAGGTTGACCGTGTGCGAGACGGTGGCCCCGGGCTGCTGCCCGCCGCCGTTGAAGACGGCCACCCGGGTGCCGCCGATGAAGTACTCCCAGTTGCTGGTGGCGTGCCGGGCGGTGTTGGTCCAGGTGAAGGTGACGGAGCTGCCGACGGAGGTGGCGGGCCAGCCCCGGCTGTCGTCGTTCAGGACGGCGAACTGCGCGATCCCCGCGTGGCAGCTGCGCAGCCCCTTCGGCCCCTCGACGCTCTGCGGCTCGTACCTGATCTGCCCGCAGTCCGGAACCCGCCCCTGGGCGCAGAGCGCCTGACGGCTCGGCGGCCCGGAGACGTAGCCGTGGGCCTGGGCGGGGGCCGCGACGGTGAGTGTGGAGAGAACGGCACCCGTGGCCATGAGCGGGATGGTGACTCTTCGACGCATGGCGGCAGCTCCTTCGGATTCAACCTGGTGAGGTGCCCTCCAAAGTAAATTAAACCTTATTAACAGTAAAGACTCCTGTCGACAAAACCATCGACGAACCCGCACGCAGGGTGACGGGTCAGAGCAGCAGCAGGCAGCCCCGCTCGTCGACCCGGTCGGCCGACTCGTCGTCCAGCCACAGCCCGCCGGTGGCGAGGTAGCGGAAGCGGTACTCCCCCGGGCCGAGGCGCACCGTGACCGTACGGGTCCCGTCGCGGCGCGGCACCAGCTCGTGCCGCCCCGGCTCCCAGCCGTTGAAGCAGCCGACCACGCTGACCGCCCCGGGCGGGGTGTCCCGGGGCAGGCTGAAGGTGACCCGGATCTGGTTGCCGAAGAGCCGGTTACGTTTGATCATCTGTGGTCCTCCTCGGGGGTCGCGGCGCGAGTCACCAGGTACAACGTCCGACACGCCGGGTGCGACACGCCGCCCCGGCGGTGCGACCCGGGCCGTTTCGCCCACCCCCGCCCCGGCCGGTGCCGCAGGCTTGGGCAAACACGTCCTGTTTGGGGGGTTCCGTCGTGGCAACGTGCGAGGTCTGCGGTAACGACTACTGGATGGCGTTCGAGGTGCGAACCGTCAGTGGCGACGTGCACACCTTCGACTGCTTCGAGTGCGCCGCGCACCGGCTGGCGCCGATCTGCGAGCACTGCCAGGTCAAGATCCTCGGACACGGGGTGGAGGTGTCCGGCCGGTTCTTCTGCTGCGCGCACTGCGCCCGCGCCGAGGAGGGCGCCCGGGGCGCGGAGATCCGCGACGCGGTCGGCGCCCGCCCGGCCTGAACCGGGCGGGGCAGGATCTACCATCGCCGGGTGCCACACATCCCCGGGGTGCGCGACGCCCCGTTCGCCGACCTGGACGCCCGCACCTTCCACGACCTGCTCCGCCTGCGCATCGACGTCTTCGTGGTCGAGCAGGCGTGCCCCTACCCCGAACTCGACGGGCGGGACGTCGAGCCCGGCACCCGGCACCTCTGGGTCGAGGACGGGTCCGGCGCGCCGCTGGCGTACCTGCGGATCCTCGCCGACCCGGGCGGGGTGGCGCGGATCGGGCGGGTGGTGGCGGCACCGCACGCGCGCGGCGCCGGGCACGCCGGACGGCTGATGGCGGCGGCCCTGGCGGCGGTCGGCGACCGGCCCTGCGTGCTGGAGGCCCAGTCCCACCTGGTGGACTTCTACGCCCGGCTCGGCTTCGCCGTCAGCGGCGCCGACTACGTCGAGGACGGCATCCCGCACACCCCGATGCGCCGGGAGGGCATTGACCAGAGGCGATAGATGTGGCAGCCTCCGGGCAGAGCCGTCGCGAGAGCCACGCAGCGCGCACGGGAGGGGCAACTCCCGGTCGTCCGGGCGTCGTCGTCCGACCTCTCCCCCGGGGGGCTCCATGTCCACCCAACTTCGATCATCCCGCCTGCTGTGGCTGCCCGCCGTCGCGGCCACCGCCGTACTGGTCCTGACCACCGCGTTGGCCAACCCGGTGTCGGCGCACGGCTCCGTGGTGGATCCGGCGTCGCGTAACTACGGCTGCTGGCAGCGCTGGGGCGGCGACTTCCAGAATCCCCGGATGGCCACCGAGGACCCGATGTGCTGGCAGGCCTGGCAGGCCAACCCGAACGCCATGTGGAACTGGAACGGCCTGTTCCGCGAGGGTGTCGCCGGCGACCACCGGGCGGCCATCCCCGACGGGCAGCTCTGCTCCGGCGGCCGGACCGAGGGCGGGCGCTACAACGCCCTCGACGCCGTCGGCGCCTGGCGGACCGCCCCGGTCGCCAGCAACTTCCGGGTCCGCCTGCACGACCAGGCCAGTCACGGCGCCGACTACATCCGGGTGTACGTGACGAGGCAGGGCTTCGACGCGCTCACCGAGCCGCTGGGCTGGGACGACCTGGAACTGGTCGGCCAGATCGGCAACACCCCGGCGTCCGAGTGGAGGCAGGAGGCCAACGGCGTCTCCATCGAGATCCCGGCCGCCGCGCCGGGGCGGACCGGTCGGCACGTCGTCTACACCATCTGGCAGGCCAGCCACCTGGACCAGTCGTACTACCTGTGCAGCGACGTCGACTTCTCCGGCGGGCCGGGCAACCCGCCGCCGACGACGCCGCCCGTCACTCCCCCGCCCAGCACCCCGCCGCCGACCACCCCGCCGCCCGGCACGCCGCCGCCGGCCGGGGCGTGCACCGCGACCTACCGGGTCACCGGGCAGTGGAACGGCGGATTCCAGGGTGAGGTGCAGGTGACCGCCGGCGGCGGAGCGATCAAGGGCTGGTCGGTGACCTGGACCTACGCCGACGGTCAGCGGATCAACTCGGCGTGGAACGCCACCGTCACCACCAGCGGCACGCGGGTCACCGCGCGCAACGTCGCCCACAACGGTTCGCTCGGCGCCGGGGCGAGCACCACGTTCGGCTTCGTCGGCTCGTCGGGCGCCAGCAACACCGCGCCCGTGCCCACCTGCACCACCGTCGTCTGAGGCCGACCGGAACCCCGGCCGGGGCCGCGTCCCACTCCCTCCGGGGCGCGGCCCCGGCCGGCACACCGGCGGCGGCGCGCGTCAGACCAGGCAGTTCACGACGTCGGCGACCGAGCGGCGGCGACCGGTGTAGAACGGGATCTCCTCCCGGACGTGCCGACGGGCACCGGAGGCCCGCAGGTCGCGCATCAGGTCGACGATCCGGTGCAGCTCGTCGGCCTCGAACGCGAGCATCCACTCGTAGTCGCCGAGCGCGAACGAGGCCACCGTGTTGGCGCGTACGTCCGGGTAGCCGCGGGCCATCCTGCCGTGCTCGGCGAGCAGCTCGCGCCGCTCGGCGTCCGGCAGCAGGTACCACTCGTAGGAGCGGACAAACGGGTAGACGCAGAGATACGGCCGCGCCTCCTCGCCGGCCAGGAACGCCGGGATGTGGCTCTTGTTGAACTCCGCCGGCCGGTGCAGGGCCATCTGCGACCAGACCGGGGTGAGCGCCCGGCCCAGCGTGGTGCGGCGGAACCGCAGGTACGCGTCCTGGAGGGCGTCGCTGGAGGCGGAGTGCCACCAGATCATCAGGTCGGCGTCGGCGCGCAGCCCCGAGACGTCGTACGTGCCCCGGACGACCACGTCCTTGCCGGCCAGCTCCGCGAAGAGGGCCTCGACCTCGCCGGTGACGTTCTCGCGCAGCGACGGCAGCGGGCTCGTAGCCCGGTACACCGACCACATGGTGTAGCGGATGCTGTCGTTGAGTTCCCGCAGCCGGGCCGCGTTGGTCTGCTCGGTCATGTCCCCGATCCTCCCAGTGCTGTGATGATCTCCTCGGCCGCCGTCTCGCCGGAGCGGACGCAGACCGGGATGCCGACGCCGTCGTACCCGGCGCCGGCCAGGACCAGCGTCGGGTGGCCCGCCCGCAGGGCCGCGCGCGCGGCGGCCACCCGACCGGAGTGCCCCGGCGTGTACTGCGGCAACGACCCGCCCCAGCGCTGCACGTGGCCGGCGACCGGCGCGGGCAGCGGCACGCCGAGCACCGCCGACAGCTCCCGGTGCACGGTGGCGGCCAGGTCCTCGTCGGTGCGCTGCACCTGCCGTTCCTCGCCGTAGCGGCCCACGGAGGCGCGGACCAGCGCCAGCCCGTCGGTCCGGCGCAGGTGGCCCCACTTGGTGGTGAAGAAGGTCGACGCCTTGACCAGCAGGCCCTCGGTGCTCGGCACCAGGAAGCCGGAGAGCTCCGGCAGCTCCGGGGCGGGCAGCGCGAGGGTGACGAGCGCGACGCTGGCGTAGTCCAGCCCGCCGACGCCCTCGGCCGCCTCCGGGGCGCAGCCGGCGAGCAGCCGGGCCGCCGGGCGGGCCGGCACGGCCAGCACCACGGCGTCCACGTCGACCAGCTCCGGATCCCGGGTGGGGCCGACGGTCAGCCGCCACCCGGCCCCGGCCGGGGTCAGCTCGCGGACCGCCGCGCCGGGTCGGAGCGTCGCCCCGCTGGCCCGCGCCGCGGCCTCGACCAGGGTGCCGAGCCCGCCGGCCAGGGTGCCGAAGACCGGCGTGCCGGGCGCGCGGGGGGCCGCGGCCTGCGCGGCGCGCACCGCGCCCACCAAAGTGTGCTCGACCCGGGCGGCCCGGGCCAGCGCGGGCATGGTCGTGACCAGGGAGAGGTCGTCGGCCCGGCCCGCGTAGACGCCGCCGAGCATCGGGTCGACCAGCCGGTCGGCCACCTCGTCGCCGAAGCGGGCCCGGACCAGCGCGCCGACGGAGACGTCCTCGTCCGCGCCGAGCACCGGACGGCCGGCGTCGACGTCGGCGTCCGCCGCCGGGCGCGCGACCGTGGCCACCCGCTCCAGGTCCCCGGGTACGCCCACCAGCGTGCCGCCCGGGATCGGGCGCAGCCCGCCGTCGACGACGAGCGCGGCCTGCCCGACGGTGGGGTGCACGATCCGCTCGCCGAGGCCGAGCCGGCGGACCAGGGCGACGGCGGCGGACTCGCCCCCGGCCGGGTCCCGCATCAGGAACGACTCGGCGCCGAACTCCACCGTCGAACCGGCCAGCTCGCCCGTGCGCAGCTTGCCGCCGAGCGCGCCGGACTGCTCGTACACCGTGATCTCGGTGTCGGCGGGGGCGCGGTCGCGCAACCGGACCGCGGCGGCCAGCCCGGCGATCCCGCCGCCGACCACCGCCACCCGCCACGGCGCCGACACGTCGCTCAGCCCCGTTCGGCCGGCTGGGTGGAGAGCTCGTGCACCAGGGCCACCACCCGGGTCAGCACCTCGGGGTCGGTCTCCGGCAGCACACCGTGCCCCAGGTTGAACACGTGTCCGGGCGCGGCGCGGCCCTGCTCCAGGATCCGCCGCACCTCGGCCTCGACCACCGGCCACGGCGCGAGCAGCGCGCACGGGTCGAGGTTGCCCTGCACCGCCCGCTCCGGCCCGATCCGCCCGGTCGCCACGTCCAGCGGCGTACGCCAGTCGACGCCGACCACGTCGGCGCCGGCCTCGCCCATCGCGCCGAGCAGTTCGGCGGTGCCCACCCCGAAGTGGATCCTGGGTACGCCCGCGTCGGCCAACCCGGCCAGCACGCCCGCCGAGTGCGGCAGCACGAAGCGGCGGTAGTCGGCCTCCGAAAGCGCGCCGGCCCAGGAGTCGAAGAGCTGCACCGCCGACACCCCGGCGGCCACCTGGACGCGCAGGAACGCCAGCGTCACCTCGGCCAGCCGGGCGCAGAGCGCGTGCCAGAGCTCCGGCTGGCCGTACATCATCGCCTTGGTCTTCGCGTGGGTACGCGACGGGCCGCCCTCGACCAGGTAGCTGGCCAGGGTGAAGGGCGCGCCGGCGAAGCCGATCAGCGGGGTGTCGCCCAGCTCGGCGACGAGCATCCGGACCGCCTCGTCCACGTAGGAGACGTCGTCGCGGGTGATCGGGCGGATCCGTTCCACGTCCGGCAGGGTACGTACGGGCTCGGCGACCACCGGGCCGGTGCCGGGCACGATGTCCAGGTCCACCCCGGCGGCGGCGACCGGCACCACGATGTCGCTGAACAGGATCGCGGCGTCGACCCCGTGCCGGCGCACCGGCTGGAGGGTGATCTCGGTTACCAGCTCCGGGCGTCGGCAGGACTCCAGCATCGCCACGTTGGCCCGGATCTCGCGGTACTCCGGCAGCGACCGGCCGGCCTGGCGCATGAACCAGACGGGGGTGTGCGGGCCGGGCAGGCGCCGGCAGGCCCGGACGAAGGGCGAGTCGGCCGGTCCGCCGGGGCGGGGGTCTTCGTCTCGGGCGTCGGCGCCCGTCGTGGTGGTGGTCATCGCGGCAATCGTGCCACGCGGAGGGCGGGCGGCAGCGGGCAGCGCCGCCTTTTGTGACCCCGTCGGCCCGGCGGGCGGGCTGACCGGGCCACCGTCACGGGCGGCGCGGCGCTTCGGTGTGGCCGGGCATCGGCGCGCCTCGCGGACGGCCGGCCGAGGCGCGGCATAGGCTGCCGGCATGCACCCCCCGATCGCGCTCCCGGAGACCTTCGCCCGCGCGGTCGCCGGGCTGCGGTCCGCGGTGCCCCGGTCGGAGATCGTGCTGGAGGAGGTCGGCGCGCCGCAGCGACTCGCCCCCTACGCGTTCGCGCTCTCCGCCACCGTCCTGCGCGGCGGCGACGACGTGGCGTCGGGGCGGCTGATCCTGCTGCACGACCCGGCCGGTCACGAGGCGTGGCAGGGCACCCTGCGGCTGGTCAGCTACGTGACCGCGGAGATGGAGGTCGACCTGGCCGCCGACCCGCTGCTGCCGGGAGTGGGCTGGACGTGGCTGACCGACGCCCTGGACGCGCAGCACGCCGCCCACCGGGCCATCGGCGGCACCATCACCCAGACCATGTCGACCCGCTTCGGTGACCTGGCCGGGCCGCCCGCGACCGGCGACATCGAGATCCGTGCCTCCTGGACGCCGGTCGACGACGACCTCGGCCCGCACCTGCTCGGCTGGTGCGCGCTGCTGGCCTCGACCGCCGGGTTGCCCCCGCCCGGGGTGACCGCGCTGCCGGAGCGTCGCCCCGCCGGCGCGGCCTGACCCCGCGGCGGGTCATCTCACAGATACTTCTCGGCCTCGTTGCAGACCTTGTCCATGCCCTGGATGGCCCTGTCGTAGGCCGCCTTGTTGCCGTTCGCCGCCGCGGCGAGGGCGGTGGTCAGCTTGTCCAGGCAGGTGGCGATGACCTTCTTCTGCCGGGCCTGCTCGTCGCGGTCGTTGCGGGTGCCGGTGAGGTCCTGCTCGGTGCTGCCCAGCTTGTCCCGGACCGTCTGGAGGTCGACCTTGAGCTTCTCGATCTCCTTGCCGTTCGCCGAGATCGTGCCGTCGCGCTGGCTGATCTCGCTGGCCATCTTCTTCTCGGTCCGGTCCAGCTCGCTGCTGGTCGAGACGAACAGGCCGGTCATCACCCCGCCCAGGACGAAGAGCAGCCCGGCCACCACGGCCAGGATCAACACCTTGTGGCTCCTGCCGGCGCCACCCGACGAGGGGGCGCCGAAGGGCGGTACGGAGCCGGGCGGGGCGGACATCGGCTGCCCGTAGCCCGGCCCCGAGGCCGGGGGCACGGACATCGGCTGCCCGAACGCCGGGCCGCCGGCGGGCGGGACGGAGACCTGCCCCGGGTGGGGCGCGGCGGCGTAGCCGGGCGACGCCGGCGGCGCGGACTGCGGGTACCCGCCGGGCTGGGCCTGGCCGTACTGCTCCGGGGTGTACTGCTGCGGCGCCTGCTGCTCCGCCGCGTACTGGCGGGGGCTGCCGTACGTGGTGCCGTGCGGGACGCCGCCCGCCGGCGGCTGGCCGGGAGCGGCCGGCGGGTACGGCGGGTAGCCCTCCGGCCCGGACGGTGGCTGGGACATGTCGTTCTTCCTCCACGTGTGCTGGCCCGGGCGGCATGCCCCGGGCCGAGGGGGTGCGGGTCGGCTGACGGGGTCAGCAGATCTTGAAGCCGCCGCAGGCGACCTTGATCGGCACGGCGAGGCCGATCCCCTCCGCGTCGCGGGCCTTCGCGGTGGCGATGCCGACGACCTGCTTGCTGCCGTTGATGACCGGGCCGCCCGAGTTGCCGGGATTGATCGGGGCGTCGAACTGGATGACGGGGCCCTCGCCGCCGCCGGCCTCGCGGAAGGCGCTCACCACGCCGGTCGTGACGCTGTCCTCCAGGCCGAGCGGCGCGCCGACGACCACGATCTGCTGCCCGGACTTGACCGCGGCGGGCGCGGCGACCAGGCCGGTGAACTTGCCGTTGGTGCGCAGGTGGGCGACGTCGTTCGCCTCGTCGACCCGGACGATGGTGGCCGGGAAGCGCTGGTCGGTGCGCTCCAGGAAGACCTCCCGCTCACCGGTCTGCCAGAGCGCGTCCACCACGTGGAAGTTGGTGAACAGGTTCGTCCCGCCGCCGGCGGCCGGCTTGCCGATCGCGAAGGCGGTGCCGGTGGAGTTGCCGGCCCGCACCCGGAACACGCTGGGCAGCACCGCGCTGGCCACGGCCTCCGGGTTGAACGCGGCGCCCGCCTGCTTCTCCAGCGCCCCCGCCCGGGATTCCAGGCCGTCGAGGCGGGTGCCGTCGGCGGCCTGCCCCGCCGCGAGCCTGCCCTCGGTCTGGCCCAGGCGGTCGGAGAGCCGGTGGAGCTGGAAGGCCTGTACGCCGCTCACCACGGCCAGCAGGCCGGCGAGCACGAGCGCGGTGACCGTCAGCCAACGCCCCCGGGACGCCGGCGCGGCACCCCGCTGGACGGGACCGGCGGGGTACGGCTGCCCCGGCCCGGCGCCCTGCGGGTGGCCCTGGGCGGCTGGCGCCGGGGGCCAGCCGGGACCCGGGGCGGCCGGCGGCTGCGCCGGCGCGGCGGACGGCCC
>NZ_JBAKHV010000020.1:0-88096 GCF_036906775.1 Micromonospora sp. CPCC 205561
GGCCGAAGCCGCCGGCGCGGCCGCCGCGGAGGCCGACCAGGCCCGGCAGCGGGCCGAGGCCGACCGCTTCGAGGCCGAGGCCGCCCGGCGGCGTGCCGAGGCGGACGCCGAGCAGGCCCGCGCGGAGCTGACCACCGTGGCCGGCCGGTACGACACGCTGCGCGCGCAGCTGGCCGCCGCGCGCGACGCGGCGACCGCCGCCGAGGCCCGTGCCGAAGAGCTGACGGTACGGCTGCGCGCCGCGGAGACCGACCGCGACGACGCGCTGCGGCGCACCGGGCAGCTCGCCGACCAGGTCAGTCACCTGGCCGCCGCCCTGGCCCACCTCGGTCCCCGGGACGGCGCACGCCCGGCCGGCTGAGCCGCGCCCGGGCACCGGCCGCCCGCGCCCGGCCGTCCGTTGCGCGTCGGTGACGCCGGGGACGCGCGGGGCGCGGACCGGCTTCGGACCCGCGGCAGGGCTGGGTCGGCATCGCGGCTGCGGCGCCGGGCGCCTCCGGGGTGCGCGACGCCGGCCGGGCGGGGCGGCGGCGCGGCCCCGGCGCGGCGATGATGTACGGGTGGGAAAGACACACGAACGCATCGAGGGGCGGCTGCGCGCCTTCGTCGAGGAGCAGCCGCTGTTCTTCACCGCCACCGCCCCCCTGTCGGGCGACGGCACCATCAACCTGTCGCCGAAGGGGCTGCGCGGCTCGTGGGCGGTCCTCGACGCGCACACCGTGGCCTACCTGGACTTCGCGGGCAGCAACGCCGAGACGATCGCGCACCTGCGGGAGAACGGCCGCATCACGCTTATGTGGTGCGCGTTCCAGGGCCCGCCGAACATCGTGCGGGTGCACGGGCGCGGCGAGGCGGTGTTCCGCGACGATCCCCGCTGGGCAGAGCTGATCGGCTGGTTCCCGGACATCGACACGAGCGCGCACGGCCTGCGGGCGATCATCGTGGTGCGAGCCGAACTGATCCGCGACACCTGCGGCTACGCGGTGCCGTTCATGTCCTACGACGCCGACCGCGACCTGCACGGCAAGCGGTTCGCCCGGGAGGACGACGAGTCGCTGAGCGAGTACTTCGCCGGCAAGGAGCACGTGGCCGTCAGCATCGACGGGCTGCCCGGTCTGCCGCTGCCGCTGCCGCCCACCCCGGCCACCTGAGCCCGGGTGCCGCGCCGCGCCGGGCGCGCCGGCGTCGGCAGCACTGCCGGCCGGTCGTTGGGGGCGCGGGTCAGTGGATACCGGCCATCAGGGCCCGGATGTGGCGGGCGAACATCACCGCGCCGAGCCCCAGGGCCACCGAGGCGAGGCCGAAGGTGAGGAAGTACGTGGGCGCGGGCCACGTGTCGGCGAGGCGCGCCACCTGCCCGCCGATGGCGTCACCGACGGCGGTGGCGAGGAACCACAGCCCCATCATCTGGCTGGCGTACTTCACCGGGGCGAGCCTGGTGGTGGCCGACAGCCCGACGGGGCTCAGTGACAGCTCGCCGGCGACCTGGATGGCGTAGACGGCCACCAGCCACCACGGCGAGACCAGGCCCCCGCCGACCGCGGCCTGCGCGGCGGCGGCCATCAGCACGAACGACAGGCCGTTGAGCACCAGGCCCACGGCGAACTTCGTCGGGGTGGACACCCGGTGGCCCAGCCGAAGCCACAGCAGGGCGAACAGCGGCGCCCCGATGATGATCAGGATGGGGTTGACCGACTGGAGCCAGGACGCGGGGAACGTGAACCCGGCGACGTCGCGGTCGGTGTTGTCGGCGGCGAAGATGTTCAGCACCGACCCGGCCTGGTCGTAGATCAACCAGAACGCTGCGGCGAAGACGAACAGCCACACGTACGCCTTCATGCGGCTGCGTTCGGTGGCGCTCAACTCCCGGTCGGTCATGATCCGCGCGAAGTAGCCGATGGTGATCAGCACGGTGGCGGCGGTGAGCAGGTTGACCACGGTGTCGACGGTGAACGCCCCGGCCACGGCGAGTACGACGACGGCGAGTACGAGCCCGGCGCCGAGAACGCCCGCCCGGGTCAGTGCCCGCCGGCGGTCCGCCCCGAGCAGCGGGTCGGCCGGGCGCGCCCCGGCGTCGCCGAGGTTGCGCCGGCCCAGCACGTACTGCGCGACGCCGAAGGTCATGCCGATGGCTGCCGCCCCGAACCCCAGATGCCAGTTGATCTTCTCGCCGAGGAAGCCGGTGACCAGCGGCGCGATGAAGCCACCCAGGTTGATGCCCATGTAGAAGATCGAGAAGCCGGCGTCGCGGCGCGGGGAGTCGCGGTCGTACAGGTCGCCGACCATGCTGGAGATGTTGGGTTTGAGCAGCCCCGTACCGACCACGATCAGGGCCATCCCGGCGAACACGCTCCAGCGCACCGGGACCGCCATCACGTAGTGCCCGGCGGCGATGACGACCCCGCCCCAGAGCACGCTGCGCCGCGCGCCGATGAGCCGGTCGGCGACCCAGCCGCCCGGCAGGGCCATCAGGTACACCATCGCGTTGTAGGTGCCGTAGACGGCGCTGGCGCTGGACTCCCCCATCGCCTGCCCGCCGTCGGCCACCGACGCCGTCAGGTACAGCACCAGGATGGCCCGCATCCCGTAGAAGCTGAACCGTTCCCACATCTCGGTGAGGAAGAGCGTGGACAGGGCCCACGGGTGACCGAGGAACGTCCGCCCCGCGGGCGGCCGGGATCCGACCGGCGCGTCACTGGCCATCGCAACCTCCGCTGACTCGGGCGGCTAACATGCCCGTTGGCAGCAGAAACACTCCACCCGTACGGCCCGGCTCGGGGCGACCGCGCCGGGCGGCCGCTCCGGCCGGCTACCCTGGTGCGGGCTCCCGCGGGTGCCGGGCGGGAATGGCCCGGCGGGAACGGACCGTTACACCGAGAAGACCAGCACCACGAACGAGGGGAAGTCGATCATGGGCGAGCGTATGCTGCGTGGCAGCCGTCTGGGCGCGGTCAGCTACGAATCCGACCGCAACACGGAGCTCGCGCCGCGTCAGACCCGCGAGTACCTCTGCGCCAAGGGCCACCAGTTCGAGGTGCCGTTCGCCGTCGACGCCGAGGTCCCCACGACCTGGGAGTGCAAGTTCGACGGCAGCGTCGCCCGGCTGGTCGACGGCAGCGAGCCGGAGCAGAAGAAGGCCAAGCCGCCGCGTACCCACTGGGACATGCTGCTGGAGCGGCGTTCCATCGCCGAACTGGAGGACATCCTGGCCGAGCGGCTGCAGGAGGTCCGCACCCGCCGCGGCCGCGCCTGAGCCGCACCGGACGCCACGGCGCCCCGGGGGCATCCGCTCCCGGGGCGCCGTCGTGTCCGGTCGATGCCCTCAGTTCCGGCCGGGCTCGACGATCTCACCCTCGATGGCCCGGCCCTCGTCCACGATGCGCGCCTCGGCCGTCGGCTGCGCCTGCGGCGCGCCCTGGCGCACCCGCACCGTGCGGGGACCGAACAGGTCACCGGCGACCATCGACGACACCCGCCGCTCCGCCGCCCGCCGCACCCCGGCGCGGGCCAGCCGACGCACCGGCGGCACCAGCAGCGACACCCCCACCACACCGCTGAGCAGACCCGGCACGGCCAGCAGCAGCGCGCCGAGCAGCCCGACGAGACCGTCGACGACGTGCCGTCCCGGCCGCTCACCGGCCTGCGCCGCGGCGCGGAAGCCCCGCCACGCGCGCATGCCCTCGCGGCGCAACAGCACCAACCCGAGCAGCGACATCGCGAACACGGCCAGCAGCGTGGCACCGAACCCGACCGCCCGACCCACCGCGACGAACACCAGCAGCTCCAGCAGCACCGCCGCCAACAGGCCCAACGGCACGAACCTCAACCCTCGGCGCATCTCACCCCATTCGCCATCCGCGGCACCCGCCACCCGCGCGGGCGCCGGCGTCCCCTCCAGCATGACACGCCCCCACTCAGGGCCACCGCACCTGACCGCTGGGGGTACCGTGCACGCCCCGCCGCACCGCCAACCGCCGATCCTGCACACCCCACGCGGTGATCCGCCACAGCGCCTCCGCCACGATCAGCGGGCTCATCTTGCTGCTGCCCCGCTCCCGCTCGGCGAACGTGATCGGCACCTCCACGATGCGTGCCCCCGCCCGGTGCGCCAGCCGGGACAACTCCACCTGGAACGAGTAACCCTGCGAGCACACCGAACCCAGGTCGATCCGCTCCAGGGCCGCCAACCGGTACACCCGGTACCCGCCGGTCGCGTCGGCCAGCGGCATACCCAACGCCAGGCGCGCGTACAGGTTGCCGCACCGCGACAGCAGCAACCGCCGCAGCGGCCAGTTCACCAGCCGCGCGCCGCTGGTCCACCGCGAACCGATCACCACGTCGGCGTCGCGGGCCGCCGCCAGCAGCGCCGGCAGGTCCTCCGGGGCATGCGAGCCGTCGGCGTCCATCTCCACCACCGCGTCGAAGCCGCGCTCACGCGCCCACGCGAAGCCCGCCAGGTACGCCGCGCCGAGCCCCTGCTTGCCCTCGCGGTGCAGCACGTGCACCCGCGGATCACCACCGGCCAGGGCGTCGGCGAGCGCACCGGTGCCGTCGGGGCTGTTGTCGTCGGCGACGAGGACGTCGACCGTCGGCGCGGCCCGACGCACCCGCGCCACGATCCGCGCCACGTTGTCGGCCTCGTTGTAGGTCGGGATCACCACGAGCACCCGACCCACGCCCGGATGACCGGTCTCCGGCCGGATGGCGGTCGTCTCGCCCACCGTCGCTTCCCCTCCGCCGGCGTACCGGCTGGTGTCAGCGGCCGTGGTGCCGGCGGCGCAGCACACCCGCGCCGACCAGGGCCGCCACGGCCAGGGTGGCCAGCGCCACCTCGGGCCACAGCCCGACCCGGGTGGCCAGGGTGCGCCCGTCGTCCAGCCGCAGCTGCCGCACCACGACCGCTCGGGTGTTGAACCCGGTGGCGTCGCTTACCCGCCCGTCCGGGGCAACGAACCCGGACACCCCGACCGTGGAGGCCATCAACGCCGGCCGGCCGTGCTCGACCGCCCGCAGCCGCACCATGGCCAACTGCTGGCGCGCCTCCGCCACGTCGAACGTGGCGTTGTTGGTCTGCACCACCAGCAGCTGCGCCCCACCGACGACCGTGTCGCGCACCACCTCGTCGTAGGCGACCTCGAAGCAGATCACGTCGCCGAGCACCGCCGCCCCGGTACGCAGCACGCCCGGCTCGCTGCCGGGCACGAAATCGGCGCGCACCCGGTCGACCTGCTTGCTGACCATCCGGGCGACATCCCGCATCGGCACGTACTCGGCGAACGGCACCGGATGCCGCTTCGTGTACAGCTGCCCCAGGTCCGCGCCGCTGCCCGGCCGCCACAGGATCCCGGCGTTGCGGACCTCGCCGTCACCCGGGCCGCGCAGCACCGCACCCACCAGGATCGGCGCGCCGACCGCGTCGGCGGCCTGCGAGATGCGCGCCCCGGCCCGCGGGTCACGCAGCGGGTCGATGTCGCTGGAGTTCTCCGGCCACACCACCAGCTCGGGACGCTCCTGGTTGCCGGCGGCCACCTGCCCGGCCAGCTCGATCGTGGCGTCGACGTGGTTGTTGAGCACCGCCTGCCGCTGGGCGTTGAAGTCCAGGCCGAGACGCGGCACGTTGCCCTGCACGATCGCCACCGTGACCGCGTCGCCGTCTCCGGTGGCCGCCACCGGCACCAGCAGCCCCGCCAGGGGCACCGCGACCGCCGCGGCGCCCAGCGCGACGATCGGCGCCCGCCGCCGCGGCGCCTGCCACGCCCGCCACAGCGCCGCGCCCACCAGCCCACCGACCAACGCCACCGCGAACGTCACCAGCGGCGCGCCACCCAGCGCGGCCAGCCGCAGCAGCGGCGAGTCGCCCTGGCTGAACGCCAGCCTCCCCCACGGGAACCCGCCGAACGGGGTGCGGTCGCGCAGCGCCTCCTGCCCCACCCACAACACCCCGGTCACCGCCGGCCAACTCCACCGCCACCGGTCCACCAGCGGCGACACGAACGCCCCCGCCGCGCCCAGCAGCGCCAGGTAGCCCGCCTGCAACAGCGACAACAACACCCACGGCAGATAGCCGGTGTGCAGATTCGTCCAGCTCAACAACGGCGCAAACAACGCCACACCGGTCAGCAGACCCAGCCCCGCGCCCGCGCGCACCCGGCGGCCGTGCGTCACCACGGCCAGCAACGCCACCCCCAGCGGCGCCAGCGGCCACAGCCCGTACGGAGGAAACGCCGCCAGCAACGCCAGGCCGGCCACCACCGCCATCGGCGCGGCCAACGGCAACGGCAACGCCCGCGTCTTCCCCTCGATCACGGGCCGAAGGCTACCCGCCCGCGCGGTCGCCGCCCCGCCGGGCGGTCCGCCGCGTCCCGGCACGACACATCCGGGCGGTTCCGCCCGCGCCACCACCCACCCGGCAACCCCGCGACACCCCCCGGGGACACAAATCGGGGCGCGGCTCGCGCCGCGCCCCGATGCTCCCAGGCCCTCCCCGGCCGGTGGGGCGAGAATGAGCTGCGCCGACCTTCGGACCGACCCGACGTGGACTGGCTGCCCCCGCCTGGCCGTTGTCTACTGGCCGTGCACCTCACCCTGCCCGTACACCGGTAACCGCGGCCGGTTCGCGCCGCCCCGCCGACCCCCGCCCGCTGGACCTGGCCGCCGCGACGCACTGCTCACATGTCGCTCGGCCAGCGGACGAAGGGACGAAGCGAACAACAGCCGCTTCCCGTAGTAGGACTCAAAGACGGTACGGCGTGGACCCCCGCCGCTGTCAACCCGCCCGGGCCTGTCGTGTGATGCGCCACGGCGTGTCGCGTCGGCGAGTCTCAATGCGTCGCCAGATGCCGACGCAGCAGGGCCCCCGCCGCCTCCGGATGCTCGGCGGCCAACAGCCCTCCGGCGGCCAGCACGTAGTCCACGTCGACCACCGGCCGCGCCGCGCGCGGCAGCGCCCACCCACCCGCGTGGTCGCCCAGCACCGCACCCAGCACCCCCGCCGCCTCCGCCGGCGCGGCGTGCCGCAGCACCCCACCGGAGCCCACCAGCAGCCGCACGTCACGCAGGTCCCGCCCGGCCCGCTCACCCGTGGCCGCCCCCCGCGCGTGCCGACGCAACGCCACCGTCGCCGCCAAGGCCGCGATCCGCGCGTCCACCGCACGCTCCGCGTCCCCCACCGGCAGAAACCCCGGATCGGCGGCGCGCACCGCCGCCCCCGCCGCCAGGTCGTCGCGCTGCGCGTCGCCCAGCAGCCGCTCCTCCACGGCCGCCCGCACCACCCCCGGCGCGCTCCACCGCATACCCAGGTCACCCTCGACGGTACGGGCCCGCCACAGCGAACCCGCCACCTCCCGCCCCGGCCCCGTGGCCCGCTCGTCCGGCGTGAGCACCGAATACACGTCCGTGGTGGCGCCACCCACGTCCACCACCACCAGATCACCACCCAGCGAGTCGGCCAGCACCTCCACGCCGGTCAGCACCGCGTCGGGGGTAGCCGCCCGCACCAGCCGCGCGAACCGCGACCCCCGCGACAGCCGCTTCCCGCCGATCACGTGCCGCAGGAACACCTCCCGGATCGCCGCGCGCGCCGACGCCGGCGCCAGCACCCCGATGCGCGGCAGCACGTTGTCGGCCACCGTCACCGGCACCCCCGCCGCCACCAGCAGCTCCCGCAGGTCGTCGCGGACGTCGGCGTTGCCGGCCAACACCACCGGCACCCGCCAACGGGCCCGCGCCAACCGCGTCGCGTTGTGCGTCAACGTCTCCGCGTCACCACCGTCGGTGCCCCCCACCAGCAACACCACGTCCGGACGCGCCGCACGCAACCCCGCCAGCTCCGCCGCGCCCAGCCGGCCCGCCGCCACGTGCACCACGTTCGCGCCCGCCGACAACCCCACCCGCCGCCCCGCCTGAGCGGTCACCAGAGGCTCGTAACCGACGACCGCCAGCCGCAACCCACCACCGGCCGACGAACACACGTACCACGGCACCTGACCCACCGACCGGCCCGCCGTGGCCGCAGCCACCGCCGCGTCCAGGCCGCGCAGCACATCCGTGCCCACCGTCGTCGGCGCCGACGACGACGCCACCAACGCGCCCGCGTCGAGATCCACCACCGCCACCTTCGTGTACGTGGACCCCACGTCCGCGCAGACCGCGTACCTCACGCCGACGGCGGGACGACCACCGTGCCGGTCGCCGTGACCGCCACGACCGGCTCGGCGAGCACCTCCGCCGCCGACTCGCCCCGATCCGCGCGGCCCCGGCACACCACCGCCGCGACGAAGTCGATCGTGCGGCTGCGGGTACCCACCCGGGTCACCGTCGCCGTCACCTCCAACACGTCGCCCGCCCTCATCGGCGCCCGGAACTGCACGTCCGAGTACGACGCGAACAACCCCTCGTCGCCGTCGGTACGGATACACACCTCCGTCGCCACGTCCCCGAACAACCCCAACGCGTACGCCCCGTCGACCAGGTTGCCCGCGTAGTGCGCGTGCGAGTACGGCACATACCGCCGGTGCACGACGCTCAGCCCCACCCGGGAGTCACTCATACCTTCGCCTTCCTGTCCGTGACCAACGCGTGCACCAGGAAACTCGCCACCTCACCCGGCGTGGTGCCCCGGCCGAAGATCCGATCCACGCCCAACTCACCGGCCATCGACTCGTCGAACCGCGGCCCACCCACGATCAACAGCGGTCGCCGCCCCGCCGGCATCGCCTCCCGGAACGCCGCCGACATCTCCCGCGTGTTGTGCAGGTGCGCGTCGCGCTGCGTCACCACCTGCGACACCAACACCGCATCCGCCCGCTCCACCCGCGCCGCCTCCACCAACTCCGGCACGCTCACCTGCGCACCCATGTTGGTGACCTTCAACTCCCGGTAGTACTCCAGGCCCTTCTCCCCGGCGATGCCCTTGACGTTGAGGATCGCGTCGATGCCGACCGTGTGCGCGTCCGTGCCGATGCACGCCCCCACCACCGACAACTTGCGCCGCAACCGCCGCTTCACCACCGCGTTGACCTCCTTGGCGCTCAGCAGCGGGAAGTCACGCTCCACCACCCGCACCGCCGACAGGTCCACCAGATGGTTCACCCGCCCGTACACCACGAAGAACGTGAACCCGTCACTCATCGGCTTCGCGTGCACCAGCATCGCCGGATCGATGCCCATCTTGTTCGCCAACTGCACCGCCGCACCCTCGGCCCGCTTGTCGTGCGGCACCGGCAACGTGAACGACACCTGCACCATGCCGTCGCCCGTGGTGTCCCCGTACGGCCGCACGATCCTCTTCCCGGCGTCCCCGCCGGCCTCGACGGCGCTCACGCCCCTGCCACCTCTCCACCCACGGCCGCCGGCGCCTCCAGGATCTCCGTCGCCGGATTGAAGTAGTCACCCTCGTGCGCCGCCACCCCCGCCAGGCCCTTGCCCCGGTCCGCCGGCCGCTTCATGATCCCGAACGTGCCCTCGGCGATCGCCGTCAACAGCGACTGCTCACCGATGCGCTCCAGCAACTCGACCGCCTCACCCAGCACCCGGTTGGCCCGCTGCTGGATGAACCCGCCCGGCGCCGGCACGAAGTCCTCGTGCAACCCACCGGCCGCACCCAGCACGTACCGCACGTTCTGCAGGGCGATGTCCCGGTCCGACAACCACGGCGTCACCACCGCCTCGGTCATCATCCCCACCAGCAGGATCCCCTGCCCGGTCATCGTCCCGACCAGGTTGAAGAACCCGTCGAGCAGGTTGCCGCGGAACACGTCACCGGTCATGTGCTTCGTCGGCGGCATCCACTTCAACGGCGCGTCCGGGAACAACTCCCGCGCCAGCAACGCGTGGGCCAACTCCAACCGCAACGACTCCGGCACGTCCGGGTTGATCTCGAACGCGTGCCCCAACCCCAACTGCCAGTCCGCCAACCCCGCCTCGTGCGCGAAGAACTCGTTGAGCAACTGCGACACCGTCACCGTGTGCGCCTCGTCCACCGCGTCCGCGGTGGTCAGGTAGTTGTCCTCACCGGTGTTGATGATGATGCCCGCCCGCGCGTGCACCTGCCGCGAGAACCGCTGGTCGACGAACGTACGGATCGGATTGATGTCGCGGAACAGGATCCCGTACATCGAGTCGTTCAACATCATGTCCAGCCGCTCCAGGCCGGCCAACGTCGCCATCTCCGGCATGCACAGCCCCGACGCGTAGTTCGTCAGCCGCACGTACCGGCCCAACTCCCTCGACGACTCGTCCAGCGCCGCCCGCATCAACCGGAAGTTCTCCTGCGTCGCGTACGTGCCCGCGAAGCCCTCCCGAGTCGCCCCCTCCGGCACGTAGTCCAACAACGACTGCCCCGTCGACCGGATCACCGCGATCACGTCCGCACCCGCCCGCGCCGCTGCCTGCGCCTGCGGAATGTCCTCGTAGATGTCCCCCGTCGCCACGATCAGATAGATCCACGGCCGCTGCTTCGGATCCCCGAACCGCCTCACCAACCGGTCCCGCTCCGCCCGCCGCCGGTCGATCGCCCGGATCCCCGCCCCGACCGCCCTACGGGCGGCCCTGCGCGACGCCGTCGCCGCTCTCCCCGTGGGCACCTCGAAACGAACCGACCCCGCCGCCGCCTTCTGCGCCAGCAACGTCACGTCACCGAGCTGCTCCCGCAACAGCGCGTCGAACACCGGCACCGCCACCCCGTGCCCCAACCCCACGTCCGCGACCACCGCGTCCACGAGCCGGTTCACCCACGGAATACCGTCCGGATCGGCCCCGGCCACCCCGGCCAGCCGCAGCACCGCCCGCTCCACCGACACCGTCGTGTGGCTACGCGCCAGATCCACCACCGGCCGCCCCGCCCGACGCGCCAACTCCCGCGCCCGCGACACCAACCGCGGATCCAGATCCAGCTTCCCCGTCACACCCTCACCCCACCCGGCGACGGCGCCACGCGCCCCCCAGCCCAGACCATGGCTCGCTCGCTCACGAAGACCCTTCCTCGAAGATCACGTCACCGCGCAGCACCGTGCGCCGACACACCGGCAACGGCGTCGGATCCTGCGGACCCCGCGCCTCCACGTCCGCCGCCAACAACACCGGCAGACCCCGCTCCACCCCCGCCGGCGTCGACCACACCGCGAACGTCGCCGGCGCCCCCAACGCCAGCACACCCTCGCTGTCCAGCCGCACCGCCCGCCACCCGCCACGGGTGTGCGCCGCGAACGCCGCCCGCACACTCATCCGCTGCGTCGGATTGTGGTGCCACACCGCCGCCCGCACCGAACCCCACGGATCCAGCGGTGTCACCGGCGAATCCGACCCGAACGCCAACGCCACCCCCACGCCGTGCATCGCCCCCATCGGATTCGACTCCAACGACCGGTCCAACCCCAGCCGCGACTCGTACATCCGACCCGCGCCGCCCCACAACCGGTCGAACGCCGGCTGCATGCTCGCCACGATCCCGTACTCCACGAACCCCGCGATCAACCGCTTGTTCATGATCTCCGCATGCTCGATGCGGTGCCGGGCCGCCCGCACCCGATCCGTGCCCAACCTCTCCGCCGCCCCCGCGAAGCCCTCCAGCACCGTCGAGATCGCCGCGTCACCGATCGCGTGGAACCCGCCCTGCACACCGTGCGCCGCGCAGTCCAGCAGATGCTCCCGCACCTGCCCCGCACTCAGATAACCGTGCCCGCAACCACCCTCGCCGTCCAGGTACTCCCGCGACACGTGCGCCGTACGCGACCCCAACGCCCCGTCGGCGAACAGGTCACCCCCGGCCCCCACCGCACCCAGCTCCCGGGCCCGCGCCGCACCCATCAGCTCACCCCAGTACCCGTACACCTCCGCCACACCGTCACCCGACAGCGCCAACAGACCCGTGAAGTCCTCCTCGTCCGAGATCCCCGGACCACCACACTCGTGCACCGCCGCGACACCCAACGACGCCGCGTGCGCCAACGCCGCCCGCTGCGCCGCCGCCCGCTGCGCCCGCGTCACCGACGCGAACGCCGCCGCCCGCACCACATGGTGCGCGTCGCGCCGCAACCAACCCGACGCGTCGTACCCCACCGCCGACACCACCCGCGGACACGCCGCCAGCAACGCCGCCGACACCAACGCCGAATGGATCGACGCCTGCGACAGATACAGCCGCCGCCCCCCGGCCGCCCGATCCAGCGTCGCCGCGTCCGGCAGCTCCGGCACCGCCCAGCTCGACTCGTCCCAGCCGTGCCCCAGCACCACCGCGTCCGACGGCAACCCCGCCGCGAACCCCGCCACCGCGTCCAGCAGCTCCGCCGCCGAGCGCACCCCCGACACGTCCAGCCCCGACAACGCCAACCCCGTGTCCGTGGCGTGCACGTGCGCGTCGACGAACGCCGGCGTCACCAACGCCCCGTCCAGATCCACCACCCGGTCGGCGGCCGGCGCGTCCGCGTCCACCCCCAGCCAGGAGATCCTGCCGTCGCTCACCAACATCGCCGTCGCGCTCGGATCGGCCGGGCAGTGCAGCGTCCCGCCGCGGTACAGAGTCGAGGGGTTCGTCATGACCATCAGTCTGCCGCCAGACGAACCTCGAACAATGCCCGCACCCCCGGCTGCGACCGCAACAACCCCAGCGCGAACTCCGCGTGCCCCGGCACGTAACCGTTGCCCACCAGCATCGTCACGTCCGCCGCCAGGCCCTCCGCCCCCAACGCCGCCGCCGCGAAACTGGTCGCCATCGAGAAGAACACCACCGTGCCGCCGTCCGCCGTCGCCAGCACCGCCCCGTGCTCGCAGCCCGGCACGTCCACGCAGACCACCGTCACGTCCGCCGGCGCACCCAACGCCGTCGTCACCGCCGTCGACAACGCCACCGGATCCCGCGCGTCCGCCAACGCCACCGCGTCCGCCAGACCCACCGCCGCCAGCGCGTCGCGCTCCGCGACCACCGGCACCACCCCGACCGTACGGGCGGCACCCGCCCCCCGCGCCGCCGCCAACGACAACGACCCGCTCTTGCCCGCACCGCCGATCACCGCCACCCGCACCGGCGCCGGATCCCCCGCCCGCTCCCGCTCCGCCACGTACCGCGACACCACCCGCGCCGTCAACGCCGGCGCCCCGCACACGTCCAGCACCGCCAGCGACAACTGCGCGTCGAGATCCGCCGGCAGCACCGCCGCGATCGACCGGGCGAACAGGATCGCGTACCCGTCGCACGGCACCTGCTCGCTGCGCCCGTCCCAGCGGGCCAACCCGTCGAGGATCGTCAACGGCGTCAACGTCAGCGACACCAGCGTCGCCACCCGCTGCCCCGCCCGCAGCCCCAGCGGAGACCGCCGCCCCGCCTCCTCCACCGTGCCGATCAGCATCCCGCCCGACCCGGTCACCGGATTCTGCATCTTGCCCCGGGTCGACACGATCCCGAGCACCTCGGCGCGCACCGCGTCGCCGTCGCCGCCGTGCTTCTCCCACAGCTGCCGGAAACTCGCCGCGTCCAGGTTCAACCGCTCCACCCGGATCCGCACCTCGTTCGGCGCGATCCGCGGACTCGCGTCCAGCCGCCACGCCGCCTGCGGCAGCACCCCCGCCGGTTCGACAACGCGGTGCAGACCCACCGGTGACGTCACGCCGACCTCCCCTGTCACGCCGCTCGAAGCCCCGACCAGGACTCGCGTAGCGGGAAAACTTCCGGCAGACTAATTTCTTCGCCGGATATTTTCCAGTAGCCTTCGGGCCGCTGGCCAAGACACACCACTTCGAGGAGGGGCCGTGACCCAGACCCAACCGGTGGAGACCATCCCCGCGCCCCACCCCGCGCCGGTCGCCGTCCCCACCGCCGGACAGCCCTACGAATACCGCCGCGCGCCCCTCGTCGAACCCGACTGGACCCGCTTCCCCGGCTGGCGCCACATCACCCGCGACCAGTGGGAGAACGCCCAGTGGCAGCGCGTCAACTGCGTCAAGAACATCAAGCAGCTGCGCACCGTCCTCGGCGACCTGGTCGACGAGAGCTTCTACGCCGACCTCACCGCCGACCAGGGCGCCCTGGCCACCATGTCCATGCTGGTGCCGCCCCAGATGCTCAACACCATGGTCCCGTTCGCGCCGATGACCACCGAGGCGTTCCTCGCCGACCCCATCCGGCGCTACATGATCCCGGTCGCCTCCGACCGGCGCACCGACTGGCCCTCCCACCCGTACGCCAGCCGCGACTCCCTGCACGAACACGACATGTGGGTCGCCGAGGGCCTCACCCACCGCTACCCCACCAAGGTCCTCGCCGAGCTGCTCTCCACCTGCCCGCAGTACTGCGGGCACTGCACCCGGATGGACCTCGTCGGCAACTCCACCCCCGCCGTCGACAAGCTCAAGCTCACCCTCAAGCCCGTCGACCGCTACGACGCCCACATCGGCTACCTCAAGGCCCACCCCGGCGTCCGGGACGTCGTCGTCTCCGGCGGCGACGTCGCCAACGTCCCGTGGAAGAACCTCGAGTCCTACCTGATGCGGCTGCTGGAGATCGAGACCATCCGCGACATCCGGCTCGCCACCAAGGCCCTCATGGGCCTGCCCCAGCACTGGCTTCAGCCCGACGTCGTCGAGGGCCTCGAACGGGTCGCGCGCACCGCGGCCCGCCGCGGCGTCAACCTCGCCATCCACACCCACGTCAACCACGCGCAGTCGCTCACCCCGCTGGTCGCCAGGGCCGCCCAGACCGCCCTCGACGTCGGTGTCCGCGACGTACGCAACCAGGGCGTGCTCATGCGCGGCGTCAACGCCACCGCCCCCGAGCTGCTCGACCTCTGCTTCGCCCTGCAGGGCGAGGCGGGCATCCTGCCGTACTACTTCTACATGTGCGACATGATCCCCAACGCCGAGCACTGGCGGGTCCCGGTCTGGCACGCCCAGCAGCTCCAGCACGACATCATGGGCTACCTGCCCGGCTACGCCACCCCGCGCATCGTCTGCGACGTGCCCTTCGTCGGCAAGCGCTGGGTGCACATGCTCACCGAGTACGACCGCGAACGCGGCATCTCCTACTGGACGAAGAACTACCGCACCTCCATCGAGTCCGCCGACGCCGAGGCGCTGAACAAGCGCTTCGCCTACTACGACCCGATCGACACCCTGCCCGAGGCCGGGCGGCGCTGGTGGGCCGACCACCGCCTCGACGACTGATCCGGCACACCCGCATACCTGTCACCCCCGGAGCCGACCACCGGCCCCGGGGGTGACGTGCTTTCCAGGTCCTCCCCCGCGTTTCACCGCTGCCGGCCTCCTTTCGTGTCGGGTGGCGGCCCGCACACCCGCTAAGGCATCCTAGGACACTAGGTGAACGGGGGAAACGGTCGTCTGGTTGACTGGACCGATGGGAGAACTCCTGCTGATCCGGCACGGCGAGACCGAATGGAGCGCCAGCCGCCGGCACACCTCGTACACCGACCTCCCGCTGACCCCCGACGGGGAGCGACAGGCCCGCGCGCTCGCCCGGTTCCTGGCCGACCGGAGCCTCGCCAGGGTCCTGTCCAGCCCGCGCACCCGGGCGCTACGCACCGCGCAGCTCGCCGGCCTGACCGTCGCCGGGCGCGACGACGGTCTCGCCGAGTGGAACTACGGCGACTACGAGGGGCGCACCACCGCGGACATCCGCGACGACCGCCCGCACTGGTCCATCTGGACCGACGGCTGCCCCGGCGGGGAGTCCCCCGACCAGGTCGGCCAGCGGCTCGACCGGGTGCTCGCCCGGATCGGGCCGCTGCTCGACCGGGGCACCGTCGCCCTCGTCGGGCACGCGCACAGCCTGCGCGTGCTGGGTGCCCGCTGGATCGGCCTGCCGGCGTCCGCGGGCGGGCTGCTGCGCCTGGACACCGCCACGGTCAGCGTGCTCGGCCACGAGCACGGCCGGCGGGTCATCCTGCGCTGGAACCAGCCGGCTCCCCCGGCGGCCGGGTACGCACCCGGGTCGGGGGCTCGCCACTGATCTTGGGCGGCCGGGTCTCGTACGGCGTGGACAGCACCACGGTCGTGCGGGTGGTCACGTTCGCCGCCGTACGGATCTCCTGGAGCAGCCGCTCCAGGTCGGCCGGGCTGGCCACCCGCACCAGCAGGAGGTAGAAGTCCTCCCCCGCCACCGAGTAGCAGGAGTCGATCTCCGGCAGGTGCGCCAGCCGCTCGGGGGCGTCGTCGGGCTGCGACGGGTCGAACGGACGGATCGCCACGAACGCGGTCAGCGGCAGGTCGAGGGCCTCGAAGGAGACCCTGGCGGTGTAGCCCTTGATCACGCCACGCTGCTCCAGGCGGCGCACCCGCTGGTGCACGGCGGAGACCGACAGGCCCACCCGTTCGGCGAGGTCCGTGTACGACAGCCGACCGTCAGCGGTCAGCGCGGCGATGATGGCGCGGTCGATCTCCTCCACGGCGTGCAACCTACCGGGAAAACCGCTTCCCGGCGACGAGCGCCCCGTCGGCGCGACGCGGCGCACCTGCCGCGCCGACGGGAGGCGCCACCCGTCAGCCCTTGGCGAGCGCCCGCGAGATGACCAGCCGCTGGATCTGGTTGGTGCCCTCGACGATCTGCAACACCTTGGCCTCGCGCATGTACCGCTCCACCGGGTGGTCGGCCACGTAGCCGGCCCCGCCGAGCACCTGCACCGCGTCGGTCGTCACCCGCATCGCCACGTCGGTGGCGAAGAGCTTCGCCTTCGCCGCCTCGATCGAGTACGGCCGGCCGGCGTCGCGCAGCCGGGCCGCGGCCAGCGTCAGTGCCCGGGCCGCGGCGATCTGGGTGGCCAGGTCGGCGAGCGTGAAGCCCAGCCCCTGGAAGTCGATGATCGCCCTGCCGAACTGCCGCCGCTCCCGGGCGTAGCCGACCGCGTAGTCCAGCGCCGCCTGGGCCAGCCCGACCGCACAGGCGGCGATGCCCAGGCGACCCGAGTCCAGGGCGGACATGGCGATGGTGAAGCCCGCCCCCTCCCCGCCGATCAGCCGCTCGGCGGGCACCCGGGCCGAGTCGAAGGCGATCTGCGCCACCGGGGAGGAACGCAGCCCCATCGTCCGCTCGGCGGCCTGCGGCGCGATGCCGGGCGTGTCGCGGTCGGCCAGCAGGCAGGAGATGCCCTTCGGGCCGGGGCCGCCGGTGCGGCAGAAGATGTCGTAGAAGTCCGCCACCTGGGCGTGGGTGATCCACGCCTTGGTGCCGTCCACCACGTACGAGTCGCCGTCGCGCACGGCCCTCGTGGTCAGCGCGGCGGCGTCCGAACCGCCCTGGGGCTCGGAGAGGCAGTACGCCCCCAGCAGTTCCCCGCCGATCATGTCGGGCAGCAGCTTGCGCTGCTGGTCGGTGCCGAACTGGGCGACCGGGTAGCAGGAGAGGGTGTGCACGCTGACCGCCTCGGCGACCGCGAGCCAGCGGCCGGCCAGGATCTCCAGCACCTGGAGGTAGACCTCGTAGGGCTGGTCGGCGCCGCCGTGCTCCTCGGGGTAGGGCAGGCCGAGCAGGCCGGCCCGGCCGAGGGTGCGCAGCACCTCGCGGGGGAACTCCCCGCGCTCCTCGAACCCGGCCGCCCGCGGCGCCAGCTCCCGGTCGGCGAGTTCGGTGGCGAGGTCGAGCAGGTCGTGGGCCTCGTCGGTGGGGAGGATCCGGTCGACAGTCATAGCGCGATGAGCTCCGTGGGGGTGGTGTTGAGCCGTTGCACGCCGTCCGTGGCGCAGACGACGATGTCCTCGATGCGGGCGCCGTGCCGGCCCGCCAGGTAGATGCCCGGTTCGACGGAGAAGGCCATCCCCGCTTCCAGGGGGCGGGCGTTGCCGGCCACCACGTAGGGCTCCTCGTGGCCGTCGAGGCCGATCCCGTGGCCGGTGCGGTGCAGGAACGCCGCGCCGAAGCCGGCGGCGGCGATCGGCTCCCGGGCGGCGGCGTCGACGGCCTCGGCCGTCACCCCGGGGCGGACCGCGGCCACCGCCGCCCGCTGGGCGGCGTGCAGGACGGCGTAGTAGTCGACGAACTCGGCCGGCGCCGGGCCGCCCGCGACGTAGGTGCGGGTGCAGTCGGAACGGTAGCCCGAGGGCATGGTGCCGCCGATGTCCACGACGACCGGCTCGCCGGCGCCGATCGGCCGGTCGGAGGTGCCGTGGTGCGGGCTGGCGCCGTTCGGGCCGGCGGCGACGATCACGAAGTCCACGCTCACGTGGCCGGCGGCCCGGATCGCCGCGGCGATGTCGGCACCCACCTCCGCCTCGGTGCGCCCCGGTCGCAGCCACTCCCCCATCCGCGCGTGGACCGCGTCGATCGCGGCGCCCGCCTCGGCCAGCGCCGCGACCTCGGCCGGGGACTTGCGCAGGCGCATCTCGCGCAGCACCTCCGAGGCGAGCCGCTGGGCCGTGCCGGGCAGCGCCGCGCGCAGGGCGAGGACCTGCTCGGCCCACATCCGGTCGGCCAGCCCGACCGCCGCCGCCGGGCCGCCGAGCGCGGCGACGAGCAGCGGGTACGGGTCGGTGCCGTCGGCGTGGTCGACGATGCGTACGCCCGTCGCCGGGGCCGGGGACGCCTCGGCGGCCGGCCGCTCCAGCGTGGGCACGATCAGCGTCGGCTCGCCCCGCGCGGGCAGCACCAGGCAGGTGAGCCGCTCCCCTTCGTGCGCGTCGTAGCCGGTCAGGTAGCGCAGGTCGGAGCCGGGCGTGAGCAGCAGCGCGTCCAGCCCGGCGGCGGCGGTGGCACGCCGGGCCTCGGCCAGCCGCCGCGGCGGGTACAGCTCCTCGGATCCCACCCCGTCAGCTTAACGCTCGTTCGGGAACACACCCAGCCCGCCCGGGCGATCCGGAGCCAGCGCCGACGCATCGAGGATCGTCGTTGACGTGCACAGTTAACACTCTTTAGGATTTGGGCTGCCTCGAGGATCTCCACCCGTTCTCCGCCCGTACGCCCGCATCCGGCGCCCGCCCCTTCAGGGCGCCGGGCCGCGCGTCCGGGCCACCGCCATCCGCCCACGGGAAGGCCCTCGATGTCCGCACCGCAGTCCCGTCCCAGGTCGGCCCTCGCCGCCGGCCTGCTCGCCCTGGCCACCGCCGCCGCCACCCTGGTCCTGGCGCCCGCCCCCGCGGCGGCCGCCGTCCTGCCGAACGGCTTCCGCAGCGTCGGCTACCTGCCGTCCTGGACCGGCGACGTCAACGCCGTGCAGTACGACAAGCTCACCCACGTCAACTACGCGTTCGTGCTGCCGAACGCCGACGGCAGCCTGCGCGCCGTGGAGAACCCGGGCAAGCTCTCCCAGCTGGTCTCCCTCGGGCGCGCCAACAACGTCAAGGTGTCGATCGCGATCGGCGGCTGGAACAACGGCGACGACTCCGCCTTCGAGGCGCTCGCCGCCAACGCCGGCAGCCGCACCGCGTTCGTCAACAACGTCGTCAACTTCGTCAACCAGTACAACCTCGACGGCGTCGACATGGACTGGGAGTACCCGGACCCGGGCGCCTCCGCCACCAACTACACGGCGCTCATGCAGCAGCTCGGCGGCGCGCTGCACAGCCGCGGCAAGCTGCTCACCGCCGCCGTCGTCTCCGAGGGCTGGTACGCCGAGGGCGTCCAACCCGCCGTCTTCGGCCACGTCGACTGGCTCAACATCATGGCGTACGACGGCGGCAGCCCGCACGCCAACTACGACTGGTCGATCAACTCCGTGAACTTCTGGAAGTCCCGGGGCCTGCCCGCCCGCAAGGCCGTGCTCGGCGTGCCGTTCTACAGCCGGCCCGGCTACCACACGTACGCCTCGCTGGTCGCCCTCGACCCGGCCAACGCCAACCGGGACTGCACCACCGTCGGCGGCACCCAGCAGTGCTACAACGGCATCCCGACGGTGAAGCGCAAGACCCAGTGGGCCATGGCCAACGCCGGCGGGATGATGAACTGGGAACTCAGCCAGGACACCCGCGGCGCCACCTCCCTGGTCAGCGCCATCTACGACACCGCCACCGGCGGCACCACCCCGCCGCCCGTCGGGCGGACCGGCCCGATCACCGGCATCGGCGGCAAGTGCGTCGACGTGGCCGCCGCCGGCACCGCCAACGGCACCGCGGTGCAGCTCTACGCCTGCAACGGCACCAACGCGCAGAACTGGACGGTGGGCACCGACGGCACGCTGCGCGCCCTCGGCAAGTGCGCCGACGTGACCAGCGCCTCCACCGCCAACGGGGCGAAGGTGCAGCTGTGGGACTGCAACGGCAGCGGCGCCCAGGTCTGGCAGGCCCAGTCCAACGGCACACTGCGCAACCCGCAGTCCAACAGGTGCCTCGACGCCACCGGCAACAGCTCCGCCGACGGCACCCGGTTGCAGATCTGGGACTGCTTCGGCGGCGCCAACCAGGTCTGGCGCCTGCCCGCCTGAGCGCCGCCGGGCCCCGTCACCGCCGAGGCGGTGACGGGGCCCGCTCGCGCCCGGGCCGACGGCGAGTCCCGTCCGGCCGCCACCGGGCGCCGTCGGTTCTGCCGCGTCCGCCGCCGACGCGGCGCGGGCTCGCCGCCCGGTTCCGCCGCCGGCGGCCGCACCCGTCGATAGGCTGGGTGCGCAGGCGCCACCGACGGGGAGGGCCGACAGCCATGGCACCGACGGACCCGGAGCGCGCGGCGACGCGGCGACGCCGGCTGCTCTGGTCGGGCATCCTGGCGGTGGCGGGCCTGGCGACGCTGGCCGTGGGCCTGACCATCGCCGACGGCACGGCGGCCTGGATCGAGGTGGCGGTCGCGATCCTGCTGCTGCTCACCAGCTACGCGGTGCAGTACGTGGCCCGGCGCGAGACCCTCTACGCCGACGACGAGCGCCCCTGACCGGCCGCGCCGCGCCCCCCGATCGTCGGTGGGGTGTGCCAGGCTGTCTGTCGTGGCACAGCGACCTCCGATCATGCTCATCGACGCGCCCAGCCTCTACTTCCGGGCCTACTTCGGCGTCCCCGAATCCGCCGCCCGGGCCGCCGACGGCAGCCCGGTCAACGCGGTGCGCGGCTTCCTCGACATGCTGGCGAGCCTCATCCGCACCCGCCGGCCGGACCGGATGGTCTGCGCGATGGACCACGACTGGCGCCCCGAGTGGCGGGTGGCGCTGCTGCCGTCCTACAAGGCCCACCGGCTCGCCCCCGAGGGTGGCGAGGTCGTGCCCGACACGCTCAGCCCGCAGGTGCCGCTGATCCTCGAGGTGCTCGACGCCGTGGGCATCACCCACCTCGGCGCGACCGGCTACGAGGCCGACGACGTGCTCGGCACCCTCTCGGTGACCCAGCCGGCGCCGGTCGAGGTGGTCTCCGGCGACCGGGACCTGTTCCAGCTCGTCGACGACGCCCGCCCCGTCCGGCTGCTCTACGTCGGCC
Organism: Micromonospora sp. CPCC 205561; assembly: GCF_036906775.1. Classification (NCBI taxonomy): domain Bacteria; kingdom Bacillati; phylum Actinomycetota; class Actinomycetes; order Micromonosporales; family Micromonosporaceae; genus Micromonospora; species Micromonospora sp. CPCC 205561. Next base: position 21,331 of record NZ_JBAKHV010000020.1, read on the forward strand.
GGGGGGTCGCCAAGCTGGACGACTGCGACGACGCCGCCGTACGCGCCCGCTACGGGGTGCCCGCGAACCGGTACGCCGACTTCGCCGCCCTGCGGGGCGACCCCAGCGACGGGCTGCCCGGGGTGCCGGGCGTCGGGGAGAAGACGGCGGCCCGGCTGGTCGAGCGGTACGGCGACATCGCGGGCATCCTGGCCGCGCTGGACGAGCCGGGCTCCGGCTTCGCCCCCGGCCTGCGCACCAAGCTGGCCGCCGCGCGCGACTACCTGGCCGTCGCGCCGAAGGTCGTCCAGGTCGCCCTCGACGTGCCGCTGCCGGAGCTGGTCACCGAGCTGCCGACCGCCCCCGCCGACCCCGACCGGCTGCTGGCGCTGGCCGGCGAGTGGAACCTGGCCGGCTCCGTGCGCCGCCTGGTCGACGCCCTCGCCGAGCGGCCCTGACGGCCTGCCGCGCGGGGCGGGCGGCGGAGCGCCGCGGCCGACGGTCAGCGCGGCGGGGTGTCCCGGCGGGACGGAAACGAGGAGCCGGGCGTACCGAGCGTGGAGCGGGCGCGCAGCCCCACCGGGTCGGGCTCGGCCGGCGCGGCTGCCGGCTCCGGCACCCGGCGCGCGTCGAAGTACGCCGCCGCGGCCCGGTCCTCGTCGGTGGGGGCGGCGAGCAGCGCGTAGACCAGCCCGACCACCCCGAACACCACCGCGAGGATGATCGGCACCAGCAGGGTGCTCACCCCGGCGCCGGACACCTCGCCCTGCCGCGCGTGCGGGTGCACCGACATGGCGCTCATGCCGGTGAAGTGCATGCCGTTGACCGCGACGCCCATCAGCAGGGCCGCGCCGACGATCGCCAGCCCCCGGCGTACGGTCACCGCCAGCCAGAGCGCCACCGTGGCCGCGACGACCGCGATCAGGATCGACAGCACGACGCGGGTCGGCTCGTAGCCGATGCGGCCGTTGAGCCGCATCGCCGCCATGCCGGTGTAGTGCATAGCGGCCACCCCGGCACCGGTGAACAGGCCACCGGCCAGCAGCCGCACGGTGGAGAACCGCCCGGTGCCGACGATGGCAAGGCCGATGCCGACGGCGATCACCGCGATGAGCGCGCTGGCCACGGTGACGGTCACGTCGTAGCGGATCCGGGTGCCCTCGACGGCGAAACCGAGCATCGCCATGAAGTGCATGGTCCAGATGGCGGTGCCGCCGATCGCCCACGCCGCCAGAGTGCCCCACCAGGCGCGCTGGCCGGCGCTGCCCGCGATGCGGATCCGGCCGGCACAGATCAGGCCCAGCGCCGAGCCCAGCACCGACAGCGCGTAGCTGAGCGCGGGGGTGATCCACCCGTACTCAAAGTGATTGATCTCCGCCACGGCGGCCTTCCCTCGGATCGACAAGCGGCGCGCAGCATCGCGCCGCAGCAATGATCGAGGATGCCCTCACCAGGCAAGACGGCACCCCCCGAACAATTCGGGGGGTGCCGTCGCGATGACTCCATGACGCATCGAACTCGATGAACGATCACCGAGGGTGATGATCAGGCGGGGGCGTGGTAGGCCAGCACGCCCCGGTTCACGGCGGCGATCGCCTGCCGGGCCGTCGACCTGAGCTCCGTCGAGGCGCCGCCGGAGTCGGCGAGCTGACCGAGCAGGTCGACCACCTGCCGGGCCCACCGCACGAAGTCCCCGGCCGGCATCTCGCCGTCGATCTCGTGGCCGCTGCCGAGGACCTTCGCCAGGGCCTCGCCCCGGGCCCAGCGGTAGATCGGCCAGGCGAAGCCGAGGTCGGGCTCCCGGGTGACCGTGAGCCCCCGGGCCGCCTCGTCGGCCTCGATCTCGCCCCACAGCTTGAGCGTCTCGTCGACCGCCTCGGCCACCGTGCCGCGCGGCAGCGACGCCCGCTCGTCGACGTCGCGGCGGGCCTCGAAGACGACCACGGAGACCGCCGCCGCCAGTTCGGCCGGGGAGAGCCCGTCCCACACCCCGCGCCGCAGGCACTCGGCGACCAGCAGGTCGGCCTCCGTCCAGATCCGGCCGAGCATCCGGCCGGCGTCGGTCACCGCGCCGTCCGGCGCGAGGTAGCCGCGGTCGGTGAGCAGCGCCACGATCCGGTCGAACGTCCGGGCCAGCGAGCCCGTCCGGCCAGCCACCCGCTGGCGCAGCTCCTCGGTGTCCTTCTCCAGGCGACGGCGCCGCTCGGCCCAGCGGGCGTGCTCCTCGCGGTCGGGGCAGGCGTGGCAGGGGTGCCGACGCAGCTCGGTGCGGAGCTGGCTGAGCTGGTGGTCGTCGCCCACCGCCTGCCGGGACCGCCCGCCACGACGGCCGCCGTGCCGGTCCAGCCCGGTGCCGCTGACCTCGGCGGCCAGGTCACGCCGGGCCGCCGGCGAGCGGTGGTTGAAGTGCTTGGGCACCCGGATGCGGGCCAGCACCTCCGCCGGGGTGGTGAAGTCCCCCGGGCTGACCCGACCCGCCCAGCGGTCCTGGGTGAGCACCAACGGCCGGGGCTCGCCGAAGCCGCCGGTGGCCGGGTCGAGCACGACGGCCAGGCCGGCCCGGCGACCCGACGGCACCCGGATCACGTCGCCGACCCGCAGCCGCTCCAGCGAGGCCACCGCGGCGGCCTTGCGCTGGCTCTGCCCCTGCCGGGCCACGGAGCGCTCCCGGTCGGCGATGGCCACCCGCAGCGCGAAGTACTCGTCGAAGTCGCCGTGGTGGCAGGCCGCCTCCGCGCCGTACGCCTCCACGGTCTCGGTGTTGCGCTGCACCTGGCGGGCGAGGCCGACCACCGACCGGTCGGCCTGGAACTGGGCGAACGACGACTCCAGCAGCGCCCGGGCCGGCTCGGCGCCGACCGTGCTGACCAGGTTGACCGCCATGTTGTACGACGGCCGGAAGCTGGACCGCAGCGGGTAGGTGCGGGTGGAGGCGAGCCCGGCCACGTGCCGCGGGTCGGTCTCGGGGGACCAGACGACGACCGCGTGCCCCTCGACGTCGATGCCGCGCCGGCCGGCGCGGCCGGTGAGCTGGGTGTACTCCCCCGGGGTCAGGTCGACGTGCGCCTCGCCGTTGTACTTCACCAGGCGCTCCAGCACCACGCAGCGGGCCGGCATGTTGATGCCCAGGGCGAGCGTCTCGGTGGCGAAGACCGCCTTGACCAGGCCCCGGACGAAGAGCTCCTCCACGACCTCCTTGAAGACCGGCAGCATGCCGGCGTGGTGGGCGGCCAGGCCGCGCTCCAGGCCGTCGAGCCACTCCCAGTAGCCCAGGACGGTCAGGTCCTCGCCCGGGATGGCGGTGACCCGCGACTCGACGATCTGGCGGATCTCCGCCCGCTCCTCCGCCGAGGTGAGCCGCAGGCCCGCGGCGAGGCACTGCTGCACGGCGGCGGCGCAGCCGGCGCGGCTGAAGATGAACAGGATCGCCGGCAGCAGACCCTCCCGGTCGAGCCGGTCGACGATGTCGGGGCGCATCGGGCCGCGCCAGCGGGGCCCGCGCCGACCCGCGCCGGGGCCGGCGCTGCGCCCCTCGCCGAGTTCCAGCCGGCGCATCGTGTCGCGGGTGTAGCGCAGCAGCTCGGGGTGCACGTCGTGCTTGCGGGCGGCGTCGGCGTCGTGGAACAGGTCGAACATCCGCTTGCCGACCAGCATGTGCTGCCACAGCGGCACCGGGCGGTGCTCGCTGACCACCACGGCGGTCTCGCCGCGCACGGTGACCAACCAGTCGGCGAACTCCTCGGCGTTGGACACGGTCGCCGAGAGCGAGACCAGGGTGACCGAGGCGGGCAGGTGGATGATCACCTCTTCCCACACCCCGCCGCGGAAGCGGTCGGCGAGGTAGTGCACCTCGTCCATCACCACGTACGCCAGGCCGTCGAGGGTGGTCGAGCCGGCGTAGAGCATGTTGCGCAGCACCTCGGTGGTCATCACCACCACCGGGGCGTCGCCGTTGATCGCGTTGTCGCCGGTGAGCAGCCCGACCTGGGCGGCGCCGTAGCGGTCGACCAGGTCGTGGTACTTCTGGTTCGACAGGGCCTTGATCGGGGTGGTGTAGAAGCACTTGCGTCGCGGCGGCGGGCCGGCCTCGCCGCCGGCGGGCGCCGGCCCGCCGCGCAGCGCCATGTGCACGGCGAACTCGCCGACCACCGTCTTGCCGGCGCCGGTCGGGGCGCAGACCAGCACGCCGCTGCCCCGCTCCAGCGCCTGGCACGCCTCCCGCTGGAAGTCGTCGAGATCGAACCCCAGATCGAGGGCGAACTCGTCCAGCGCCGGGAACTGTGTGGCCTGCGCGGCCCGGCGGCGCGCCGCGGCGTACCGCTCGGCGGGGCTCGACATGCCTCCAAGATTAATGCGTGCCACCGACGAGCACCGGACAAGGCCGTCCGGCAGCGCGGTCGGGGGCGGTCGGTAGGGTGCACGACGTGCCGGACCATGCCGAAACGCCCCACGCCTCGCGCGGCGCCGACGACGCCGTCCGCCCGGATCCGTCCCGTCGGCCGGTGGAGGCGGTCCTGCTCGACTTCCACGGCACCCTGGCGCAGGTGGAGGAGCCCCGCGAGTGGGTGCTGGCCGCCGCGGCCTCCTGCGGGGTGACGCTGGAGCGGATGCGCGCCACCGCGCTGGCCGACCGGCTGCTGACGGCGGGCCGGGCGGGCGGGCCGCCGCCGACCCGGGTGCCGCCCCGGCTGGCGGAGCTCTGGGCCGACCGGGACCTCTACCCGCACGCCCACCGGGGGGCCTACACGGGGCTGGCCGAGCTGGTCGACGCGGGCATCGAGGGCTTCGCCGAGGCGCTCTACGAGCGGGTGCTGGTGCCCGAGGGCTGGGTGCCCTACCCCGACACCGTCGCGACCCTCGCCGCGCTGCGGGCGGCGGGCGTCCGGGTGGCGGTGGTCAGCAACATCGGCTTCGACATCCGGCCGATGTTCGAGGCGTGGGGGTGCGCCGACCTGGTCGACGCGTTCGTCCTGTCGTACGAGGTGGGGCGCTGCAAGCCGGACCCCGGGATCTTCCTGCGCGCCTGCGGGATGCTCGGCGTCGACCCGGAGCGCGCCCTGATGGTGGGCGACACGCCGGCGGACGCCGGGGCCGTCGCGGCCGGGTGCGCGGTGCTGGTGCTGCCGGCCGCCGAGGCGGGGCGACCCAACGGGCTGGGCGCGGTGCTGGACCTCGCCCGGGTGGACGGCAAGCGCTAACGAGATGTCGACAGCGACGCTAACCACCAGCGCTAACGCGAGGACGTTATCGTCGTTGTCATGATCACGGAGACGTCGCCCCGGGACCGGATCGTCCGGGCCGCCGCCGCGCTGCTCGCCGAGGGCGGCCGGGACGCGGTCTCGACCCGCGCGGTCGGCCGGGCCGCGGGGGTGCAGGCGCCCACCATCTACCGGCAGTTCGGCGACATGCGCGGCCTGTTGGACGCCGCGGCCAGCTACGGGTTCGCCGCGTACCTGCACGCCGCGGCGGCCCGGGACCTCGCCGGCGACCCGGTCGACGACCTGCGCCGGGGCTGGGACATGCAGGTCGACTTCGGGGTGGCCAACCCGGCCTTCCACGCGCTCATGTACGGCGACCCGCGCCCCGGCGAGACCCCCACGGCGGCCCGGGTCGCGGCCGACATCCTGCGCCAGCTCGTACAGCGGGTCGCCGAGGCGGGCCGGCTGCGCACGGGTGTCGACGAGGCGACCGGGATGCTGCACGCCGCCGGGTGCGGGGTGACCCTCGCCCTGATCCGGGCGGCGCCCGAGGACCGCGACCCCGCCCTGTCCACCCGGACCCGCGAGGCGGTGCTCGCCGCCCTGGTCACCGACTCGGCCGCCGCCCGCGCCACCTACCGGGCCGACCGGCCGGTGCGGCACGCGGTGGCGCTGCGGGCCTCCCTCGACGACCTGGCCACCGACCTCACCGCCGCCGAGCGCGCACTGCTCGCCGAGTGGCTCGACCGCGTCGCCCGCGGCGGCGCCTGACTTACGCCCCGCCGACCCGGCCGGCGTCGGCCGGGCCCCGCCGGGACGCGGCACGGCACCGGGGGCCGGCGCGGGTGGCGGTGACGGTCGGGGACCTTCGGCGCAGGGAGCGCGGCGGCCACGGTGACGGCCGGCGGGAGACGCGTGGCGGCGGTCGCCGCGCCGCTCAGCGCAGCAGGCGCAGGGCGGCGGGCACGGCGGTGACGGTCAGCGGCAGGCGCAGGGCCCGCTCGCCGTCGGCGTAGCCGGTGATGCTCTCGGCGTCCAGCTCGACGGTGCGGGCGCGGTAGCTGCGCACCAGCGGGTGGGCCACGTGGGTGCCCCGGTAGATGCGCGGCTTGACCCGCATCAGGGTGCGCCGGTCGAACCGGCCGCCCACCACCACGTCGAGCAGGCCGTCGGTCGGGTCCGCGGCCGGGCAGATCCGCATGCCGCCGCCGTAGCTGGCGCAGTTGCCGACCGCGACCAGCACCGCGTCGACCTGGTGCGCGACCCCGTCGAGGCGCAGCGTGTAGCGGCGCGGGCGCAGCCGGGCCAGCTCCACCAGGATCGCCAGGTCGTAGCGGCGGGGCCCGCGCGGCCAGCGCATCCGGTTGGCCCGCTCGTTGACGATCGCGTCGAAGCCGGCCGCGAGCACCGCGCCGTACCAGCGGCTCTCGCCGTCGGCCCCCGTCATCCGCGCCAGGTCCACCGGGCGGCTGCGGCCGTCGCGCAGCGCCGCGGCGATGACGTCGACGGCGGCGAGCGGGTCGGCCGGGAAGCCGGTGTCGGCGGCGAAGTCGTTGCCGGTGCCGGCCGGGACCGGACCGAACGGGACCGGCGTGCCCGCGACCGCCTGCAGGGCGCGGTGCACGGTGCCGTCGCCGCCGACCGCGACCAGGGCCGCCGCGCCGTCGGCCACCGCCCGGCGGCAGGCGGTCTCGGCCTCGTCGGCGGTGTGGGCGGCGAGCACGCGTACGGGCCGGCCGGCCGCCGCCAGCCGGTGCAGGACCTGCGGCAGCAGCCCACGGTGCCGGCCCCGGCCCGCGGTCGGGTTGGCCAGCACGGCGACGGGCCCGCCGGGGGCGACGCAGGGGTGATCGTCTGCGGTCACGGCGAGCACCGTACCGCCACCGGGGCGGGCCGCGCGCCGCCCGGCCCCGTCGCCGACGCACCCCGCGCCGCCCGGGCGCAACTGACATTTGTCACGCCCGACCGTGCGGCACGCATTCGTCGCCATGACTCAACACACTGTGAACGCCATAGACCGAACGGACAGACTCGTATCCATCAGCAGGGCAAAAGCATCGACCGAACAGCGGAGGGGGTGGTCATCATGGACGAGCGCTACGACAGCTACTGCGCCGCCGACCGACTGTTCTACGACTCGCTCGGCAGCGCGGTCGAGCAGCCCACCTTCGCCGCGGCGCGGCGTCCCGTACCGCAGGGCTGGCGCTCCGAGCCGCTCGACGACTGGCTCATCTACGCCCCGGAGGGCGGCACGCTGCCCCAGCAGGGCTGGAAGATCCACGTGTCGGCGACGCTGGCGAACGCGGAGCGGGTGCTCGACACCGTCTGGGACTACTGCGTCCCACGCGGCCTCTCCTTCAAGTTCCTCCGCGGCCCGCGCACCCTGCTGCTGCGCAACTCCAAGTACGCCTCCCGGGCCGCCAGCGGCAAGTTCGTCACCGTCTACCCCCGCGACGACGCGGAGCTGGAGCTGGTCTGCAAGGAGCTCGACGAGCTGCTCGCCGGCGAGCAGGGGCCGTACATCCTCAGCGACCTGCGCCACGGCGCGGGCCCGGTGCACGTGCGCTACGGAGGCTTCGCCGCCCGCTACTGCCACTCCCCCGACGGCCAGGTGGTCCCGGCGATCGAGGACGACACCGGCACGCTGGTGCCCGACCGCCGCGATCCCGTCTTCCACGTGCCGTCCTGGGTCACGCTGCCCGACTTCCTCGGCCCGCACCTGGCCGCCCGCAACGCCACCAGCACCGACGAGGTGCCGTACCGGATCGAGAAGGTCATCCACTTCTCCAACGGCGGCGGCCTCTACGTCGGCCGGGACGTGCGGACCGACACCCAGGTGGTGCTGAAGGAGGCCCGGCCGCACGCCGGGCTCGACGCCGACGGCACCGACGCGGTCGCCCGGCTGGCCCGCGAGGCCGACGCGCTGCGCCGCCTCGCCGACCTGCCGCAGGTGCCCCGGGTGCACGACGAGTTCGGCATCGGCGAGCACCGGTTCCTCGCGCTGGAGTTCATCGAGGGCCGCTCGCTGAACAAGGTGCTGGTCGAGCGGTACCCGCTGATCGACGCCGACGCCACGGACGCCGACCGCGCCGACTACACCCGGTGGGCGCTGGACGTGCACCGGCAGGTCGAGCAGGTCGTCACGGCCATCCACGAGCGCGGCCTGGTCTACGGCGACCTGCACCTGTTCAACGTCATGGTCCGCCCGGACGACCGGATCGCGCTGGTGGACTTCGAGGTCGCGGCCCCGATCGACGGGCACCGCCGGCCGGGCCTGCGCAACCAGGGCTTCGCCGCCCCCCGGGACCGCACCGGTCCCGCCGTCGACCGGTACGCCCTGGCCTGCCTGCGGCTGGCGCTGTTCCTGCCGCTGACCCAGCTGGTCCGCCTCGGGCCGGACAAGGCCGCGCACCTCGCCGACGTGGTCGCCGCGCACTTCCCGGTGCCGAGGGAACTCCTCGACGCCGCCGTACGGGAGATCACCGGCACCGCCCCGGCGGACGCCGAACCGGCACCCGACCTCACCGTCGACGTCGCAGCGGCACACCGCGACCGGCTGGCCCGGGCGATCCTGGCGAGCGCGACGCCCGACCGGGACGACCGGCTCTTCCCCGGCGACATCGAGCAGTTCCGCAGCGGCGGGCTCAACCTCGCCCACGGCGCCGCCGGCGTCCTGTACGCCCTGCACGTCAGCGGCGCCGGCCGCTGGCCCGAACACGAACAGTGGCTCGTCCGCCGGGCCACGGCGCCCCCCTCCGGCACCCGCTGCGGCTTCTACGACGGCCTGCACGGCGTCGCGTACGCCCTGGAGCTGCTCGGCCGCCGGCAGGACGCCCTCGACGTGCTCGACATCTGCCTGCGCCAGCCGCTCGACGGCCTGGACCACAGCCTCTCGGGCGGCCTGTCCGGGATCGCGCTGAACCTGGCCGAACTGGCCGGACGCACCGGCGAGACGGCGCTGCGCGACGCGGCCCACCGGGCCGCCGAGCGGGTCGTCGACCAGCTCGGCGACGACCCGGGGCCGGACGTCAGCGGCGGGCGGCACCCGTACGCCGGGCTGCTGCGCGGCCGGACCGGGCCGGCGCTGCTGCTGGTGCGGCTGCACGAGCTGACCGGCGAGCAGTCCCTGCTGGACCACGCCGCCACCGCCCTGCGGCAGGACCTGCGCCGCTGCGTGGTCCGCCCCGACGGCGCGCTGGAGGTCAACGAGGGCTGGCGCACGATGCCCTATCTCGGGCAGGGCAGCGTGGGCATCGGCCTGGTGCTCGACCAGTACCTGCGCCACCGCGAGGACGAGCGGTTCGCCGAGGCCAGCGCCGGGGTACGCCGCGCCGCCCGGTCCCCGTTCTACGCCCAGTCGGGCCTCTTCGCCGGACGCGCCGGCATCGTGGCCTACCTCGCGGCGTACCCGGACGACCCGCAGCGGTCCCGCGAGCGGGACGCCCAGGTGGCCCGGCTGGCGTGGCACGCGCTGCCCTACGGCGGCGGCACCGCCTTCCCCGGCGAGCAGCTGCTGCGGCTCTCCATGGACCTCGGCACCGGCACCGCCGGCGTGCTGCTGGCCCTGGCCGCCGCGCGGCCCGACGCCCCGGTGGGCCTGCCGTTCCTCGCGCCCCTGACGGGCGCCCCCGACTCCCTCGCCTCGGCGAGGGCCACCGATCAGACCGACCAGCACGGAAGGAGGTGACACGACATGGCGCTTCTCGACCTCCAGGGCATGGAGATGGCCCCCGCCGACCGTACCGGCGGTGGCAGCCGGGCGAGCCTGCTGCTCTGCGGCGACAGCTCGCTGTCCGTCACGACCTGCAACTGATCCGCTCTTCCGACCAGCACAGAAGGAGATGACTCGACATGGCGCTTCTCGACCTCCAGGGCATGGAGATGGCCCCCGCCGACCGTACCGGCGGTGGCAGCCGGGCGAGCCTGCTGCTCTGCGGCGACAGCTCGCTGTCTGTGACGACCTGCGACTGATCAGATAGACACGCGAGGCCCTGGGCGGGTAGACGTATCCGCCCAGGGCCGCACGTCTTTGTGGGAGGGCCAATGCGGACGCCGACCGGCTCCGACCGGCTGCTGCGGCGGGTGGTCCGCGACGGCGGCGGCTGGACGGTCCTGCTCGTCGCGGTCGCGCTCGTCGGCGCGGCCGCCGAACTCGCCCTGCCCGCCGCGCTCGGGCTGGCGGTGGACGCCACCGTCGGCGCCCGCGGCTCCGCCTGGTGGCCGGCCGTCGCCTGCGCCCTGATCGCCGTCCTGGTGGTCACCGACATCCTCGCCGACGTGGCAAGCGGGTACGGCGCGGCCCGGGCCACCGGGCGGCTGCGCCGGCGCCTGCTGCGCCACCTGTTCGCCTGCGACGTGCGCACCGTCCGCCGCTATCCGGTGGGAGACCTGGTCGGCCGGCTCGTCGGTCAGGCCGCCGACGCCGGTCAGGCCGGCACCGCCGTGGTGCTCGGCATCGTCGCGCTGCTCCCCCCGGTCGGCAGCGTCGTGGCGCTCACCCTGCTCGAACCGCTGCTCGGCGTCACCCTGCTCGGCGGACTGGTCCTGCTCGCGGTGCTCATGCGCGCCTTCGTCACCGACGCCTCCGCCGCCGTCGGCGGCTACCAGCGGGTGCTGGGTACCATCGCCGGCCGCCTACTGGAGGCGCTCGGCGGCGCCCGCACCATCGCCGCCGCCGCGACCGTCGACCGGGAACGCGACCGGGTGCTGGCCGCCCTGCCGGAACTGCGCGGGTACGGCCAGCTCAGCTGGCGGCTGCTGGCCCGGGCGAGCGCCCGCACGGCCGCCGTCGGCCCGCTGCTCCAGGTGGCCGTCGTGGCCGTCGGCGGGTACGCCCTCACCCTCGGCTGGCTGACCCCCGGCCAACTCGTGGCCGCCGTGCAGTACGCGGCCCTCGGCGCCGGACTCGGCGCGGTGCTGGCCACGCTGAACCGGCTGGTACGCAGCCGCGCCGCGGCCGGCCGCATCGCCGAGCCGCTGGCCCACCCGGTGCGCCCCGAGGGCACCGAGGCGCTGCCGTCCGGCCGAGGCGAGCTGCGCCTGCGCGGGGTGGGCGTCCGCACCGAGGACGGGCGGCCGGTCCTCGACGGGATCGACCTGACCGTCCCGGCCGGTGCCACGGTGGCCGTCGTCGGGCGCTCCGGCGCCGGCAAGTCGACCCTCGCCGCCGTGGCCGGCCGGCTGCACGACCCGGACGCCGGCGAGGTGCTGCTCGACGGGGTGCCGCTGCGCCGGCTCAGCCCGGCCGCGCTGCGCCGGGCCGTCGGGCACGCCTTCGACCGGCCGGTGCTGGTGGGTGAGACGGTGCACGAGGCGATCGGCCTCGCACTGCCCGCCGACTCGGCGCGACCGCCCGACGGCGACACCCCCGCCACCGCGCGGGTGCTGGCCGCGGCACGGGCGGCACAGGTCGCCGACGTCGTCGCCCGGCTGCCCGAGGGCTTCCGCACCCCACTGGCGGACGCGCCGCTCTCCGGCGGCGAGGCACAGCGCCTCGGGCTGGCCCGCGCGTTCCCCGCCGAGCGGCTGCTCATCCTGGACGACGCCACGTCCAGCCTGGACACCGCCACCGAGCACCGGATCAGCCGGGCGGTGGCGGCCGGCGCCGGTGGGCGTACCCGGCTCGTGGTGACCCACCGCGCGACGACGGCGGCGGCGGCGGACCTGGTGGCGTGGCTCGACGGCGGCCGGCTGCGGGCGGTCGCGCCGCACCGGCGGCTCTGGGCCGACCCGGACTACCGGGCGGTCTTCGCGCCCGACGGGGAGCCCCGGTGAGCGGCCCCGGCGTACGCCGGACCACCTGGACGGCGCTGCGCGCCCGCCGCCGGGCGCTGGGCCGGCTGGCCGCCTGGTCCGCGGTCGAGGCCCTGCCCGCGCTGCTCGGCGGGGTCCTCGTGGCCCGCGCGGTCGACCGGGGCTTCCTCGCCGGCCAGCTCGGCACGGGGCTGGCCTGGCTGGGTGGGCTCGCCGTGGCCGTGCTGCTCGGCGCGGCGGCCACCGGGCAGGTGTACCGCAGCCTCGGCGCGGTGGTGGAACCGTTCCGCGACGAGTTGGCGGCCCGGGTGGTGCACGGGGCGCTGCGCGACGCGACCCGGGCCGGCGGCCGGGCCGACAGCGCCGCCGTGGCCCGGCTGACCCACCAGGTCGAGGTGGTCCGCGACACCTTCGGCGGGCTGCTGCTGGTGGTGCGCGGCTTCCTGTTCACCGCCGGTGCGGCGCTGCTCGGTCTGCTCGCCCTGGCGCCGCCGCTGGCGGGTGCGGTGGCCGCCCCGCTGGTGGTGGGGCTGGCCGTGTTCGGCGCGTCGCTGCCGGCCATGGTGGCGCACCAGCGGGCCCAGGTGGCCGCGGGTGAGCGGCTGGGCAGGTCGGCGGCGTCCGCGCTGGCCGGGCACCGCGACGTGGTGGCCAGCGGGGCGCAGCGGCGCGTGGTGTCCGAGGTGGACAGGCGGGTCACGGCGCAGGCCGACGCCGAGCGGACGCTGGCCCGGATGGCGGCGCTGCGCAGCCTCAGCCTCGGCCTGGGCGGCTGGCTGCCCGTGGTGGTGCTGCTGCTGGCCGCGCCCTGGCTGGTCCGCCGGGGGCTGAGCACGGGGGCGGTGCTGGGCGCGCTGGTCTACGTCACCACCGGCCTGCAACCCGCGCTGCACGCGGTCGTGCAGGGCGTCGGCGGCGGCGGCCTGCGCTACGCCGTCACCCTGGGCCGGATCCTGCGCACCAGCCCGCAGCCGGGCCCCGGCTGCGGGTCACCGGCCGCCGCCACGCCACCCGCCGTTCCCGACGGCACCGCCACCGCCGACGGCAGCGCGCCGCCGGCGGTCCGGGTGCGTGGGCTCACCTTCCGGTACGGCCCGCACGCCCGGCCCGTCCTGGCCGACCTCACCCTGACGGTGGCCGCCGGCGAGCACCTGGCCGTGGTGGGGCCGAGCGGCGCGGGCAAGTCGACCCTGGCCGCGCTGGTCGCCGGGCTGGTCCCACCGGAGGCCGGCACCGTCCACCTGGCCGGTACGCCGGTCGCCGGCACCGCCCCCGGCGCGCTGGCCCGGCTGCGGGTGCTGGTGCCGCAGGAGGCGTACGTGCGCAGCGGGTCCCTCGGTGACAACCTCCGCTACCTGCACCCCGACGCCGACGACGCGACCGTCCGGGCGGCCGTCGACGCCCTCGGCGCCGGCCCCCTGGTGGACCGCCTCGGGGGCCTCGACGTCGAGATCGACCCCGGCGCCCTCTCCGCCGGGGAGCGCCAACTCGTCGCCGCCGTCCGTGCCTACCTCGCCCCGGTGCCGCTGGTGATCCTCGACGAGGCGACGTGCCACCTCGACCCGACGCTGGAGGCGACGGTCGAGTACGCCTTCGCCCGCCGGCCCGGCACCCTGGTGGTGATCGCGCACCGGATCAGCTCGGCGACGCGGGCCCGCCGGGTGCTGGTCTTCGACGGCGACCGGCCGCTCGTCGGGACCCACGACGACCTGATGACCCGCTCGCCCACCTACCGGGAACTGGTCGGGCACTGGGAGGACGTCGCACCGTCGCCGGGCGTGCCGGTCGCCCACCCGTGACCGCCCGGCGGCCGTCGGCGACCGCTCCGGACCGCTCCGGCGTGACCCGCCGGCGGCCGGACGAACCGGTTCGGGGCGGCGGGCGGTCGCCGCAGCGGCGGGATCGGGGCGGCGTCAGATCCAGCCGGCGTCGCGGGCGACCCGCACCGCCTCCACCCGGGTCCGCGCGCCCGCCTTGCGGGCGATCCGCCCGAGGTGGTTCCGCACCGTCCCGGGGGCGAGCCCGAGCGCCCGGGCGACCTCCACGACCGGCGCCCCGGCCGCGGTCAGGTCGAGGATCTCCGTCTCCCGCGAGGTGAGCGGGCTGTCCCGGCTGAGCGCCGCCATCACCAGGTCCGCGTCGACCACCGACTCGTGCCGGGCCAACCGCCGGATGCCGTCCACCACCCGCTGCGGGGGGACGTCGCTGCCGAGGATGCCGACGGTGCGCCCCGGCACGAAGAACCGGTGCAGCCTGCCCGCCCGGCGCCGGTCGGCGAGGACCAGCAGCGGGCACTGCCCCGCCGCGCCCTCCTCGTCCAGGATGTCGAGATCGACGACCGCCACGTCGGGACGCTGTGCCCGGACCGCCGGCGGGAGCGCGTCGCCCCGGTCCAGCGCCGCCACCACGCTGATGTCCGCCTCGGCGGCGAGGACGAGCGACAGGGCACCACGAACCAGGGCGCCGTCCAGGGCGAGCAGGGTACGGATCACCGTCGATCCCTCCGGGAGCGTCATCAGACAGATCACGGGCCGTTAGCATTCAAACACGTCACCACGGATCCCGCTCGGCGAGCGGCCCGCGCCACCCCCGCCCGACCTCGCGGGCCCGCCGGCCCGGCGCGACCACGTACCACCGCCCGGGGCGCCACCGCCGGCCGGGCGGCGGGGACCCGGGCGGCTACATCCAGCCGTCCCGCCGGGCGCGCCACACCGCCTCCATCCGGTTGCGGGCGCCGGTCTTGCGCATGATCGTCGACAGGTGGTTGCGTACCGTCCCGTGCGCCAGGTACAGGCGGCGGGCGATCTCCTTGAGCGGCAGCCCCTCCGCGGCCACCCGCAGCACCTCCACCTCCCGGCGGGTCAGCGGGCTCGACGGCGGGCGCAGCGCCGTCACCGCGGCGGCGGCCTCGATCACCTGTCCCCCGGCGGCGACCTCCCGGACCGCTCCGACCAGCGCCTCCAGCGAGGTGTCCTTGCCGACCAGGCCCCGCACGCCGGCGGCCAGCAGCTCCGCCACCACCGACTGGCTCCACCGGCGGCCCATGGCCAGCACCGCCGTGTCCGGGGCCGCCCCGATGATCTCGGCGACCACCTTGACGGGATGCGGCACGTCGGACGCCAGGTCCACCAGCACCACGTCCGGACGGTGCCGGCGCACCAGGGCGGGCAGCTCCGCCACCCCGGTCACCTCGGCGGCGACCTCGATGTCCCGCTCGCTTGCGAGCGCGGCGCAGAGCGCGGTTCGCAGCAGGCCCATTTCCTCAAACACGACGACGCGGATCAACGCGTTGGCTCCGATCTGGGGGTGCGCGGCGGCGGGCGGGTCCCGTAGACGGGACCGCGCGGGTCGACCGCGCGGACGGACTGGGTCAGGGCCCGGGACGTGTCGACGACGCGACGCTCGCGGGCGACCGTGTGCCAGCCGCCGAGCGGTACGTCCGGAGAGGCCGGACGACCTCGCGGCTGGTCGGTCGCGACTCAGCCGGGGCGCGCGCTCACCCCGGGGCACCGGTCGCCGGGCGCGGCCGGCGACGGGAGCGCCCCACCCCCGGCCCCGGCCGACACGTACATGTCGAGGGACGGCCCGGCCGCCGCCGGGACGCCGCCGTCCTTCGTGGCCACCGCCTCGCCCTCACCGGGCCCGACCGGGGCGCTCGGCACCCGGGTCGCCCCGGCCGGCGGCCCGGCGGCCGGATCGCCGTCCCCTACTGGGCGCCGGGCGGCTCCCCCGATGGCCGTCGCGTCGGCGAACCGCGCCCCCACGGCCCGCGGCCCGGGTTCCGCCGCTGCCGGCGGCGCGGGCTCCACCGCCGGCAGCGGCGCCGCCGGGGCGGTCGGGGACGACACTCCCCCGCCGCCCACCGGCGAGGTGCCCGGAGCACCAGCGAAAGACGGCGAGGGGGAGATCGGGGGTACCGGCATGACGGGCGGCGCCGGGACGACCGCGCCCGGCAACCCGACCGCGCGGCCCAGCACCACGTCGGCGGTGGAGCGGGCCGCCCGGGCGACCGGCGTCAGCACCGCCGACGCGGTCGGGACGCCCCGGGACACCCGGGAGAGCCCGGCGGTGGCCACCGGCCGCACGACGGCCGGCACCGTCCCGGCGACCCGGGGAAGCAGCGTGGCACCGGCCGGCCGGCCGGCGGCGGACACCGGAACGCCGGGCCGAGGTGCGGCCCGGCCGCCGGAGCGCCCGGGTACGGCGGACGGTCCGGGCGGAACGGGGCGACCACTCGCCCGCTCCGCCTCGCCGTCCCGGGGGCGGTTCGGCTCCGCGTCCCGGCGTTCGTCCCGTGCCCGGCCCCGCTCGCCGGGGCGGGGTCGCTCCGGCTTCGGGGACGCGGCCGTCGCCCGCCGGGGCTCGCCGGAGAGGAGGTCGCCGGCCGGCGACCCCGGCCCGGCGACGGGCGGGGGCAGGCGCGGCAGCCGGCCGTCGCCCCTTCGGGGGGAAGCCGTCGCGTCGCCGCCCGGCGGCGCGGCGCTCGGGGAACCCGCCGGGTGACGGGCGGCCGCGGCGCTGCTCGACGCGGTCACGGTGGCGCCGGACCGGTCGGTCGCGGCGGCGGGTTCGCCGGCCAGGGCCGCGGCCAGGAAGCCGACACCCACGGCGGCTCCCCACAGCACGGCGGACCGGGCGACGGACGCCCTGCCCCGTCGCGGCGGGGAGGTGGCCTCCGGCGCGGCGACGGGCGGACGGCGGAACGTCGGGCGATGCACTGGGCAGCGACCTCCATCGTCGGGCACGTCGACACATCGTAAAGATCTGATTACCCGAACGCAGCTCCTGGATGCCTCCTGACGGATTGCCGACTGCGTGCTGACGGCGGGCGCGTCGTGCGCTAGGCGCGCCCGCCCCCGCGTAGCTCGCCGGCGCGGGAGCTCGGACACCGACCTGTCCACCGCGGAACCCGCCCGCGCTTCCGACGGCCGGCGCGAGGACGGCGTGGAGGAACGCCGGGACGGCTGCCGGCCCAGGTCGGGACGCCGTCGACAAACGGAAAGAGCCCCCGTGAAGAGGGCTCTTTCCGTACGGACCCGGACGGCGGACCGGTCAGGTCATGTCGTCGTAACGGCGGTCGATCGGTGCCGGTGCCGGCACCGGCTCCGGGGCGACGAGCGGCTCCGGGGCGGCATCGACCCGCTGCCCGGCCTCCACCGGTTCGGGGTCGAACTCCAGCGGCGAGACCTCGTCGTCGCCGATGCCGGCGTAGACCTCCTTGCCGCGTCCCTTTCGCCTGTCGTTGAGGAACGCGACCCCGACCGCCGCGAAGTAGAGCGCGCAGAGACAGAGCGCCAGCGCCGTCATCCCGAACGGGTCGGGTGTCGGCGTGACCACGGCGGAGAACGCGAAGAAGACGAAGACCGCGATCCGCCACCAGCTGAGCAGCCGCTTCGCGCTGGCGATGCCGACGAAGTTCAGCATCAACACCAGCAGCGGGAACTCGAACGCCACTCCGAACAGCAGGATCAGGTTCGTGACGAACGAGATGTAGCGGGTGACCTCGAGGTTCGTGGCGATGTCGTCACCGGAGATGTTGAGCAGGAACTCCAAGCCCTTGGCGGTGACGAAGAACGCCAGCAGGGCACCCGCCGCGAACAGCGGCGCGGCCAGCGCGGTGAAGACGTAGGCGTAGCGACGCTCCTGCCGGTGCAGGCCGGGTGCGATGAACGCCCAGAGCTGGTAGAGCCAGACCGGGGCCGCGACGATCAACCCCACCCAGAGCCCGATCTTCAGGTTGAGCAGGAAGACGTCCGCGACACCGAGCTGCACGAACTTGCACTTGCCGCTGGCGAGATCGATCGACGCCGGCAGGTCGCAGTACGGCTTCGAGAGCAGGATCCGGACCGGCCCGGCGAGCCAGATGCCGACGCCGAAGCCGACCAGGATCGCCAGGGACGCCTTGAACAGCCGGTTGCGCAGCTCGCGGATGTGCTCGATCAGCGTCATCGAACCGTCGGCGGCCCGCTGGAAACTGCTCGGGCCGCGCTTCTTGAGGGCGAAGGCCACGGGTCTCGGGCCCTTCGGTCAGTTGTCGCGGACGCGCTGCACCGGGTCGGTGACCGGAGGTGCGTACGGCTGCTGCGGGGCCGGGGCGGCGTACGGCTGCTGTCCGGCGGGCGGGGGCGCGTACGGCTGCCCCTGCGGCGGGAGCGGCTGGTAGCCGGACTGCGCGTCGGCCTTCTCGGCGAGGTCGCGGTCGTCGTCGTGCAGGCTCTTGGTTTCGGCCTTGATGATCCGCAGCGAACGGCCCAGCGAACGGGCCGCGTCGGGGAGCCGCTTCGCACCGAAGAGCAGGATCAGCACGACCACGAGTACGGCGATGTGCCACGGCTTGAGGGCACCCATGGGAAGCTCCAGTCGCTCTGTGTCGTCGTGAGGGGGTGTACCGCAGCCCATCGTACGTGCGTCGACGGCCGTTGCCACCCGCCGGGGTGATGGTGGTACGTCCCGGCGGGTGAAGTCTTGACCAACGCGGGACGTCCCGTCAACCACCCACCGAAGGATCGTTCCTGCGCGGAACCGGACCGGTTCGCGCAGGTACCGGGCATCGACCGATCAGCCGTCGCGCCTGGCCCTGATCACGGCGAGCCGGCGCTGGGTCGTGTCGAGCTGCTCTTGGAGAGCCTCGGCCCGCGTCTGGAGAGCCTCGGCACCCTCCCGCAGCGCCTCCGCCTCCGTCGCCCGCCGTTGCAGGGTCAGGGCGGCACGACGCAGCCGGGGCAGCCGCGCCAGCACCGGCCGCAGAGCCAGCACGAACACGACGAGCGCGAACAGCACCACCGCGAGCACGATCCACTTCACCACGGCGGCCAGCCTACTGGGTGCCGGCGGGCACCGCCGGGTCGGCCGAGGGGACCGCCCGTGACGCGTGCGGCCCGATCGGCGGCACCGGGAGCGCGCCGGGCGTCGCGTACGCGTCGAGGGCGGCGACCGCCGCGGCCCGGACCTGCTCGGCCAGCTCGACCGGCGCGACCACGGCGACGTCGGGCCCGAGCCCCAGCACGAACCGGCGGGCCCAGCCCAGGTCGGTGACCCGCAGCGAGACCAGCCAGTGGTCGCCGTCGCCTGCCTCGATCCGCTCGCACGGGTAGTACTCGGTGAGCCACCGCTCGCCCCGGCCGATCCGCAGCGTGATCAGCGGCAGGTCGGGCGACGGGCGGAACACGCCCTCGGTGAGGTCGTGCGGGCGGGCCTGCGGCGGCACGGCCGCGCGCTCGTCCAGCTCGGTCACCGCGTCGATGCGGTCGGCCCGGAACAGCCGTACCGCCTCCGCCCGGCGGCACCACGCCTCCACGTAGGCCCGCCCACCGACCATCAGCATCCGCAGCGGGTCGACGACGCGGTCGGTGGTCTCGTCCCGCGCCGCCGTGTAGTAGGTGATGCGCAGCGCCTGACCGCTCTCGACGGCCGCCCGCAGCTCCGCCACGCGGCGGGTGTCGGCGGGCAGCCGGACCTCCACGGGCGCGGCCACCAGGTCGCCGGCCGCATGCTCGATCTTCGCGAGCGCCCGCTCGACGGCCTCCCGGTTGGTCACCCCGGGCGTCTCGGCGAGCATCCGCAGCGCCACCACCAGCGCGAGGGCCTCGTCCGGGGTGAGTCGTAGCGGCCGGTCGATGCCGGCGTCGTAGGTGATGGTCACCCGGTCGCCGTCGAAGGCCATGTCGATCAGGTCACCCGGGCCGTAGCCGGGCAACCCGCACACCCACAGCAGCTCCAGGTCCTCACGCAGCTGACGCTCGGTGACGCCGAGATCGCCCGCCGCCTCGGCCAGCTCGATGCCGGGCCGGGCCAGCAGGTAGGGCACCAGGTTCAGCAGCCGGGCCAGCCGGTCCGCCGAGGCGCGGGAACCGCCCCGGGTGGCCGGCCGGGTCACCGGACACCCCCGGCGACGGCCAGGTCGTCGTGCCGGGTGGCGATCTCCTTGAGCCGCTGGATCACCGCGTCGCGCACCTCGGGCGGGTCGAGCACCCGCACGTCCGGGCCGTAGCCCACGAGCTGGCCGGCGAGCTGGTCCGCGTCGCCGTAGGGCAGGACGAGCCGGTCACCGTCGGGCCCGGCGGTGACGCCCACCGCCCAACGCCGCAGGCCGGCTGCGCGGCCCGCCGCGACCAGCACCGTGGCCCGCCCGGTGCGCTCCGTCGGCCCGCTCGCACGCGCCACGTGGCTGATCAGGTCGACGCCCGGGGGTGGCTCGTAGCCGCCGGGGGCGCCGGCCACCCGGACCGCGCCGACCACCCGGGAAAGCCGGAAGCAGCGGGTCGCCCGGCGGTCGAGATCGTGCCCGACCACGTACCACCGGCCCCGCCAGCAGACCACGCCCCACGGCTGGAGCCGCCGGCGGGTGGAGTCGTCGCGGTCCGGCACCCGATAGTCGAAGCTGACCTCCCGCCGGTCCCGGGCCGCGGCGGTCAACGGCGCGAAGGACGGATCCACCGTGACCATCGGCTCCATACCCAGCGTGGCCTGCGGGTCCACGTCGACGCCGGCGGCGCGCAGCTTCGCCAGCCCGGAGGAGGCGGCGGCGGCCAGGCCGGCGTGCTGCCAGAGCCGGGCGGCGATGCCCACGGCGGCGGCCTCGTCCGGTTCCAGCGGGATGTCCGGCAGCGCGTACTCCCGGTGGGCGATCCGGTAGCCCGGCTCCGCGTCGAAGACGCTCGCCGTGCCGGTCTCCAGCGGCACGCCCAGCTCGCGCAGCTCGGCCTTGTCGCGCTCGAACTTGCGTTGGAACGCCTCGTGGTCGCGTGCGTCGTCCGGATCGTGCTCGTAGC
Source organism: Micromonospora sp. CPCC 205561 (assembly GCF_036906775.1). NCBI lineage: Bacteria > Bacillati > Actinomycetota > Actinomycetes > Micromonosporales > Micromonosporaceae > Micromonospora > Micromonospora sp. CPCC 205561. The sequence continues at coordinate 42,032 of NZ_JBAKHV010000020.1, forward strand.
CGGGCACGGTCGCGGCGATCTGCGCGGCGGTCAGGAACCGTCGCGTGGACAGCAGGCAGATAACCAGGTTGACCAGGCGTTCGGTGCGGGTCCGCGACACCCGGTAGACGCTAGCAGCCCGCTCGTCGCGGCCGTGCACCCACGCGGGCACGACGCGCGCCGAAGTCGCGTCCGCCCGGCCGACGTCCGCCGGCAGCCCGCCCGCCGACCGTACAGTTGCCTGCTGGCGCAGCCGGAGGTCAGGGCCGAGAGCGTCGGCACCGTGGTGGTCGCCGGGGCCGCCAACCTCGCCATCGCGGTGGCCAAGCTCGTCGCCGGACTCATCTCCGGCTGCGCGGCGATGCTCTCCGAGGCCGTGCACTCCGTCGCCGACACCACCACCGAGGTGCTGCTCTACCTCGCGCTGCGTCGCGGGGCGCGGCCGCCGACGCCCGACACCCTGCAGGACGGCGCGGCCCTGGTCGGGCTGGTGCTGGCCGCCGCCGGGGTGGCGCTCTCCCAGCTCACCGGGGACGAGTTGTGGGACGGCGTCGCCTCCGTCCTGATCGGCGTGCTGCTGCTCGTGGTGGCCACCATCCTGGGCCGCAGCAACATCTCGCTGCTGGTCGGCCGGTCGGTGCCCGAGCGGCTGCGCGGCGAGATCGCCGACGAACTCGCCGGCCTGCCCGCCGTGCGACGCGTCGACACGCTGCTGACCATGCAGCTCGGACCGGGCGACGTCCTGGTCGCCGCGAAGGTGGACTTCGACGACGAGGCCAGCGGCGCCGCCATCGAGGCCGCCGCCGACCAGGCCGAGCGGCGGCTCACCGCCCACCACCCGCACGTCCGGTACGTCTTCCTCGACCCGACGGGCACCCCGGGACCCACCGAGCCCGGCGGCCCCGGTCGACCCGGTGGCCCCGGGGCAGCGGCTGGCGACTGAGCGGCGCCCCGGGCGCGGGCGGTCGGGGCGGCGACGCTAGCGTGCCGGACATGGTGCGATGGCGGTCGGGGACGGTGACGGCGCTGCGGCGACAGTGGACCGGGGCGGTGGAGCTGGACGTCGACCTGACCGTCGGCGGCACCGTACGCGCCCTGGCCTATCCCGAGCTGGTCGGGCGACCCGAGCCCGGCGACCGGGTGCTGCTCAACGCCGGTGCGCTGCTGATGGGCCTGGGCACCGGCGGTTACGCCCTGGTCGTGGCGCTGCCCGACCGGCTGCCGCCCGACCCGCCGCAGGCCCTCGACAGCCGCGACGCCGGCCACCTCGTCAAGGCCCGCTACACCCCGCTTCAGCCGATCATGCTGGGCGTCGACGAGGAGGCGTCCCCGCACCGGGAGGTGCTGGCCGCCGCCGATGACCTGGCCGGCCTGCCGGTGGTCACCGCCGACCTGCACTCGGCGCTGCCGGCGATCCTGGCCGGCGTGCGGGCCGACGCCCCCGACGCCCGGGTGGCCTACCTGTTGACCGACGGCGGGGCGCTGCCGGCCTGGTTCTCCCGCACCCTCGCCGGGCTGCGCGACCACCTCGTGGGCACGGTCACCGTCGGCCAGGCGTTCGGCGGGGAACTGGAGGCCAGCACCCTGCACAGTGGGCTGCTGGCCGCCCGGCACGTGCTCCGCGCCGACGTGGCGATCGTCGCCCAGGGACCGGGCAACCTCGGCACCGGCACCCGCTGGGGCTTCTCCGGGGTGGCCGTCGGCGAGGCCGTCAACGCCGTGGCCACGCTGGGCGGACGCCCGGTCGGGTCGCTGCGGATCTCCGACGCCGACCCACGGCCCCGCCACCGGGGGGTGTCGCACCACAGTCTCACCGCGTACGGCCGGGTGGCCCTCGCCCCGGCCGAGCTGGTCGTGCCCGACGGCCTGGCCCCGGCGCTGGCCGCCGAGGTCGACGCGGCGCTGGCGCCCCTCGCGGCCCGGCACACCGTCGTCCGGGTGCCGACCGACGGCCTCGACGCCGCCCTGCGGGCCGCCCCGGTGCCGCTCTCCACCATGGGCCGGGGCCTCGACGCCGACCACGCGTACTTCCTGGCCGCCGCCGCGGCCGGCCGGCACGCCGCGCGGCTGCTGAGCTGACCCGGCCGGGCCGCCGACCTGGCCCGCGACGCCGCGCGGCCGGTCCCGACCCGCCACGCGGCTGCCGGGCTGACGGCCGGGACGCCGGCCCCCGGCCCGCGTCCGGTGGAGCGGCCGGCACGTCGCCTCGACGACGTCCCGTCGTCAGCTGGCCCCGTAGCCGTGCCGCACGATGTGCTCGGCGGACCTCTCGTACACCGCCGGGTCCTCGGGGGCCAGGGTGCCCAGCCCGTCCACGTAGCGGTTGTACATGCAGAACGCCGCCGCGATCAGGACCGCGTCGTGGATCTCCAGATCCGTCGCGCCGGCACCACGGGCGGCTTTGACCAGCTCTTCCGTGACGTCGCGTCCGCTGCGCCGCACCGCGCCGGCGATGTCCAGTAGCGCCCGCAGCTTGTCGCTCACCTCGGCGGTGGCCAGATCGGCGCGGACCTGGTCGACCAGCCGCATACCCGTCGGGAGCTGCGCCGCCGCGAACGCCGAGTGCGAGGCGCAGCAGAACCGGCACTCGTTCAGCCCCGACACGTACGCCGCGATCAGCTCCCGCTCGCCGGGGGTCAGGGTGGGATGCGGCGCGCGCAGCAGCGTCTCCGCCAGGTCGTTGAGCGGCTTCGCCGTCTCGGGGCGGAACAGCATCGGGCCGTTGATGCCCGGATGCGCCCGCTCGTCGAGGCCGAGGTCGATGTGTGCCACGCGGTCACCCTCCTGCCGCGACCGCGCAGAGTACGCGGCCGGTCACCGGAAACGCCGGACGGCATCACAGTCCCAGCCGCGCGCGGCTGGGACAACTTCGAAAATGCGCATCGCGGACCGGCACCGCCCGCGGGCGGGCATCGGCGGGCACAGAGACCGGCGGGGCGGGCACCACCTCGGGAAGGTGCTGGCGGGCCGTGCCGGCACCCGCCGCGCAGCGACCGCGCGGAGCCGCACCGCCTCGGAGCGGCGGCGCCGCCGGGTGGCTCAGGACAGGAAGATCAGGGCGAGCCAGGCGCCCACTATCAGCACCAGCGCGAGCCCCAGCACCCAGGTGGGCACCGTGTACTCCCCACGCCGGTTGCGCTCGATCTCGGCACGGATCTTCTCGCGGCGGCGCTCGGCCCAGTTCTGCCGCTGCCGGCCGCTCTCGGGAGGTTCGGAAGTCGTCATCGCGCGGTCAGCCTACCGGCCGGCCGGCCGGCCCGGGCGGCGGCGGCACCGCACCGGGCCCTGCCGTCACATGCTGGCGATCAGCCGCTCGACCCGCTCGTCGTACGCCCGGAACGGGTCCTTGCAGAGCACCGTGCGCTGCGCCTGGTCGTTGAGCTTGAGGTGCACCCAGTCGACGGTGAAGTCGCGCCGCTTCTCCTGCGCGTGCCGGATGAACTCCCCGCGCAGCCGGGCCCGGGTCGTCTGCGGCGGGGTCTCCTTGGCCTCGAAGATCTCGGGATCGGTCGTCACCCGGTCGACGGCGCCGCGCCGCTCCAGCAGCCCGTAGAGGCCCCGGCCGCGACGCAGGTCGTGATAGGCGAGGTCCATCTGCGCCACCCGCGGGTGCGACAGCGGCAGGTCGTGCTTGCGCTGGTAGCGCTCGATCAGCCGCAGCTTGGTCACCCAGTCGATCTCCCGGGACACCGGCTCCAGGTCGCCGGTCTCCACCGCGCGCAGCACCCGGCCCCAGAGCTCCACCACCCGCTTGGCGGTCTGGTCCCCGCCGCGCCGCTCCACGAACTCCGTCGCCTTGGCCAGGTATTCCTGCTGGATCTCCAGCGCGCTCACCTCCTTGCCGGAGGAGAGCCGCACCTTGCGCCGCCCCGTGATGTCGTGCGAGACCTCGCGGATCGCCCGGATCGGGTTCTCCAGCGTCAGGTCGCGCATCACCACGCCGGCCTCGATCATCCGCAGCACGATGTCGGCGGTACCGACCTTGAGCAGCGTGGTGACCTCGTTCATGTTGGAATCGCCGACGATGACGTGCAGCCGGCGGTAGCGCTCCGCGTCGGCGTGCGGCTCGTCGCGGGTGTTGATGATCGGCCGGCTCCGGGTCGTCGCCGACGACACCCCCTCCCAGATGTGCTCGGCCCGCTGCGAGAGGCAGTAGACCGCCCCGCGCGGGGTCTGCAGCACCTTGCCCGCCCCGCAGATCAACTGCCGGGTCACCAGGAAGGGAATGAGCACGTCCGCCAGCCGGCCGAACTCCCCGTGCCGCGAGACCAGGTAGTTCTCGTGGCAGCCGTACGAGTTGCCGGCCGAGTCGGTGTTGTTCTTGAACAGGTAGATCTCGCCCGCGATGCCCTCGTCGTGCAGGCGCTTCTCCGCGTCGATGAGCAGACCCTCCAGGATCCGCTCGCCGGCCCGGTCGTGCGCGACCAGGTCCACCACCGAGTCGCACTCGGGGGTGGCGTACTCGGGGTGCGATCCGACGTCCAGATAGAGCCGGGCGCCGTTGCGCAGGAACACGTTGCTCGACCGGCCCCACGACACCACGCGGCGGAACAGGTACCGGGCGACCTCGTCGGGGGACAGCCTCCGCTGCCCGCGGTAGGTGCAGGTGACGCCGTACTCGGTCTCGAGGCCGAAGATTCGCCGCTCCATGATGAGACATTAGCCGCCCGAGGCCCCAGATGGGCAGCGCACACGGTGGCGTCTCACCCGGGGACGCCCGGCGAGGACGCCGCACCACCCGGGCGGGCCCGACGGCCGCTCGCCGTCGTGGGACGCTCCGGCCCTGCGTACGCGGCCGTCGGGCGTCGCCGGCCACGGCTGTCCCGGGTGGACGGGTGCCCGGACAGGTCCCGGCGGATCCGGCCGGCGGCCGGCGGGAACCGGCGGCCGGCGGGAACCGGCGGCCGGCGGGAACCGGCGGCCGGCGCGGGGCGCACGGCGACGCCAGGACGGCGTCGGGAGCCGGCCGCCGATCCGCGTGGCGCACCCGGAACGGCGCGGCGGGCGGGCGCGCGGGGCGCGCCGTGTCGCGTGCCGCGCCTCGGGCGGTGCGACGGCCGGGCGGTGCGCCGTCGGGCGTTGATCGTCGCCTCCGCTTTCCCGGCACGCCTCGCCCGCGACGGCCGCGGACGGCCGGCACGCCGTAACCTCCCCGGGCCGACGCCCGCGGCGTGCCCGGGGAGGACGCGCGTCCGCTACGCCTCGGGGGTCTCCTGGCCCTCCAGGTCCGCGGAGCCCGCCGACGTGGTGGGCTTCTTCGCCTCTTCGGTCGGCGAACTCGGCGTCTCCGGGCGGGCCGGCACCGCCTCCTCGACCTTGTCGCCGTCGAGCAGCGCGGTCAGCGCGGCCCCGGTGATGCGACGGAACGTCCGCCCCACCCGACGCCGGTCCAGGACCGCCACCTCCAACTGGTTGGCGGCGATGGTACGCGCGGCACCGCCCTCTCCCCCGACGCTGCTCAGCGCCTGCATCGCGACCTTCACCGCCTCGCCCAGCGACATGTCGGGGCGGTGGTGGGACTTCAGCACGCCGGTGATCGCCTCGGCCTGCCCGCCCATCGCCATCCGGCCCGGCTCGTCGTTGACGGAGCCGTCGTAGGTGAGCCGGTAGAGTTCGTCGTCCTCGGAGGTGGTGCCCACCTCCGCCACGCAGATCTCCACCTCGAACGGCTTCGACTGCTCGGTGAAGATGGCGCCCAGGGTCTGCGCGAACGCGTTGGCGAGGGCGCGGCCCGTGACGTCGCGCCGGTCGTAGCTCAGGCCGTTGAGGTCCGCCATCCGCACCCCGGCCCGGCGCAGGTTCTCGAACTCGTTGTAGCGGCCGACGGCCGCGAAGCCGATCCGGTCGTAGATCTCGCTGACCTTGTGCAGGGCGCTGGAGAGGTTCTCCGCGACGAAGAGCACCCCGCCCTCGTAGCTCAGGACCACCGCGCTGCGCCCCCGGGCGATGCCCTTGCGGGCCAACTCCGAGCGGTCGCGCATGATCTGTTCGGGGGAGGCGTAGAACTGCATGGCCACGGCGGCGGTTCTCCTTCAGGGCGCTGTGCTGGCGACTGCTGACTGGTGCGGGCGGGAGCGGGTCAACCGCCCGGGTTCTCCATCCGGCCGGAGACCACGCTCTCGGCGATCACCGACATCTCCTGCTCGGTGAGCCGGTGGGTGCCCTCCGCCGTCGCCGTCATCACCACCGGGTAGATCCGCCGGATCAGGTCCGGGCCCCCGGTCGCGGTGTCGTCGTCGGCCGCGTCGTAGAGCGCCTCGACCGCGAGCCGGACCGCCTCGTCGATGGAGAGCCCCGGCTGGAAGCGCTTCTTCAGCGCCGAACGGGCGAAGAGCGAACCGGAGCCGATCGCGTCGTAGCCGGTCTCCTCGTAGGGGCCGCCGGTGACGTCGAAGCTGAAGATGCGACCGGCCCGGGCCGGGTCCTTCGCGGCCAGGTCGTAGCCGGCGAAGAGCGGGATCACCGCGAGCCCCTGCATGGCGGCGCCCAGGTTGCCGCGGATCATCGAGGCGAGCCGGTTGGCCTTGCCGTCGAGCGAGAGCATCGCGCCCTCGATCTTCTCGTAGTGCTCCAGCTCCACCTGGAACAGTCGCATCAGCTCGATGCCGATGCCCGCCGTGCCGGCGATGCCGACCAGGGAGTACGCGTCGGCCGGGTGGACCTTCTCGATGTCGCGCTGGGCGATCAGGTTGCCCATGGTGGCGCGCCGGTCGCCGGCCAGCACGACACCGCCGACGGCCGAGATGGCCACGATGGTCGTCGCGTGCGGCGCCATGTCGGCGGCCATCCCCGGCGGCAGCGGCCGTCGGCCCGGCAGCATCTCGGGGGCCACCTTGCTCAGGAACGAGGTGAAGGAGGACGTCCCCGCGTTGGTGAACACATCTGGTAGACGCCCGGATGGATCAAAACCCGCTGCCACGTGGTTCCTCTCAGATATGTGATCGCCCCGGCCAGCCGCGACTGATCGTCACGGAACTGGCCGAGACCACCGTTGCAGTTGAAGCACAATATCCCGCGCACCCACCCGGTGCGATGGTCGTGGTCGAGAAGCCCTTCGCCGACAGGGGTGGCCGACCGCTTCGGCGGCCCGATGCCACGCCTGCGGCGGCTCGCCGTCGAGCGAGCCGCCGCACACGACCTGCAGTAACAGGCGAGCCCGTCCGCCCGTCGCCGGTTGCGGTGGAACTCGGCGGCGGGCAGCAATCGGTCACACTGGGGGCGTACCTTGCCCGACGCTTGAGGCGAACCGGGCATGAAGTATCACTCCCCCCCTTTCTGGACATAGCCGCGCACGAACTCCTCGGCGTTCTCCTCGAGGACGGAGTCGATCTCGTCGAGCAGGTCGTCGACGTCCTCGGTGATCTCGGCGTGCCGCTCCGCGACCTCCGGGTTCGCCTCCGTAGTGACGTCCTCGATTTCCTCGCCCTGCCGCGACTTGCCCGACTGCGACTGCCCGCCGCTGTCACGAGTGGCCATTGCTGCCTCCTCCACGATCGCCCTGCGATCAACTTACCTCGCGCGGACGACGAAAAGCCCGTCGCGCGCCGCCTTCGGCACGCGACGGGCCGGCCGCCGGGACGGGTCAGCCGCCGGTGAGGGTCTCCAACAGGTCCTTCGCGCTCGGGCAGCGGTCGAAGAGCGCGCCCACGTGCTTGCGGGTGCCCCGCTCGGGCTCCATCATCGGCACCCGCACCAACGACTCGCGGCCCACGTCGAAGATGACCGAGTCCCAGCTGGCGGCGACGACCTCGGAGGCGTACTGGGCCAGGCAGCGACCGCGGAAGTAGGCCCGGGTGTCCTCCGGCGGCTCAGTCATGGCGGTACGGGTCTGCTCGTCGTCGAGCAGCGTCTTCATCGCGCCCCGGGAGACCAGCCGGTGGTAGAGGCCCTTCTCGGGGCGCACGTCGGAGTACTGCAGGTCGACCAGCTGGAGCTTGTGCGAGCCCCAACCGAGCTGCTCGCGATCCCGGTAGCCCTCCAGCAGCCGCAGCTTGGCCACCCAGTCCAGCTCGTCGGCGCAGAGCATGACGTCGCGACCGAGCCGGTCCAGAACGCCCTCCCAGCGGTCCAGCACGTCCAGGGTCTGCTCGTCTGCGTCGGCGCCGTAGCGCCCCTCCACGAAGGAGCGGACCCGCTCGTAGTAAGCCCACTGCACGTCCAGGGCGGTCAGCCGCCGCCCGTCGCGCAGCCTCATCCGGTGCGTCAGGGTCGGGTCGTGGCTGACGGCGCGCAGCTCGCTCACCGGGTCGGCGATGCCGAGGTCGGGGCCGAGCGCCTTCTCCTCGATCATCGTGAGGATCAGCGCCGTGGTGCCGACCTTGAGGTACGTGGAGATCTCCGAGAGGTTCGCGTCGCCGATGATGACGTGCAGCCGCCGGTACTTGTCGGCGTCCGCGTGCGGCTCGTCGCGGGTGTTGATGATCGGTCGCTTGAGGGTGGTCTCCAGGCCGACCTCGACCTCGAAGAAGTCCGCGCGCTGGGAGATCTGGAAGCCGCTCTGCCCGCCGTCCTGGCCGATGCCGACCCGGCCGGCGCCGCAGACGATCTGCCGGGTCACGAAGAACGGCGTCAGGTACGCGACGATATCGGCGAAGGCCGTCTGCCGGCGCATCAGGTAGTTCTCGTGGGAACCGTAGCTGGCGCCCTTGTTGTCGGTGTTGTTCTTGTAGAGGTGGATCGGCTGGGTGCCGGGGATGCTGGCGGCGCGGCGGGCCGCCTCGGCCATCACCCGCTCCCCCGCCTTGTCCCAGCGCACCACGTCCAGCGGGTTGGTCACCTCGGGAGTGGAGTATTCCGGGTGTGCGTGGTCGACGTAGAGCCGCGCGCCGTTGGTGAGTATCACGTTGGCCAGGCCCAGGTCCTCGTCGGCGAGGGCCTCGGCCGGGTCGTACGCGGCACCCGAGTAGGTGAAGCCGCGCGCGTCCCGCAGCGGCGACTCCTCCTCGTAGTCCCAGCGGGCGCGGCCGCCGCGGTTGAGTTCCGGGCGTGCCCCGTAGGCGTTGACCACCTGGGAGGAGGTGACCATGGGGTTGGCCCCGGCCTGGCCGGGAACGGAGATGCCGTACTCGACCTCGGTGCCCATGATCCGTCTTACGCTCATCGACCTACCCGCTTCGCTCGCCCGACCCGGTCCCCCGTCACGTCGAGCGTAGTCCGCCACGCGCCGGAAGGGGGACGCGCCGGACCGGGCGGCGGAGCGGCCGGGCGGGCGCGGACGGCACGGGGCCCGTGGCGCGCACGCGCCACGGGCCCCGCGGTTTCCGTCAGAGGTACTGGCCGGTGTTGCTGGCGGTCTCGATGGACCGCCCGGCCTCCGTGCCCTTGCCGCCGGAGACGAGCGTGCGGATGTAGACGATCCGCTCGCCCTTCTTGCCGGAGATGCGGGCCCAGTCGTCGGGGTTGGTGGTGTTGGGCAGGTCCTCGTTCTCGCGGAACTCGTCGACGCAGGCGTCGAGGAGGTGCTGCAGGCGCAGGCCCTTGCGGCCGGAGGTGAGGAACTCCTTGATGGCCATCTTCTTGCCCCGGTCGACGATGTTCTGGATCATCGCACCGGAGTTGAAGTCCTTGAAGTAGAGGACTTCCTTGTCGCCGTTGGCGTAGGTGACCTCGAGGAAGCGGTTCTCCTCGGTCTCCGAGTACATCCGCAGCACGACCGCGTCGATCATCGCCGCGACGGTGGCCTGGGGGTCGCCGCCGTGCTCGGCCAGGTCGTCCGGGTGCAGGGGCAGCCCGGAGAGGATGTACTTGGAGAAGATGTCCTTGGCCGCCTCGGCGTCCGGCCGCTCGATCTTGATCTTCACGTCGAGCCGGCCGGGGCGCAGGATCGCCGGGTCGATCATGTCCTCCCGGTTGGAGGCGCCGATGACGATGACGTTCTCCAGCCCCTCCACACCGTCGATCTCGCTGAGCAGCTGCGGAACGATGGTGTTCTCCACGTCGGAGGAGACGCCGGAGCCACGGGTCCGGAAGATCGAGTCCATCTCGTCGAAGAACACGATGACCGGGGTGCCCTCGCCGGCCTTCTCACGGGCCCGCTGGAAGATCAGCCGGATGTGCCGCTCGGTCTCGCCGACGTACTTGTTGAGCAGCTCGGGACCCTTGATGTTGAGGAAGAAGCTGGTGTGCTTCTCCTTGCCCTCCCGCTCGGCGATCTTCTTCGCCAGCGAGTTGGCCACCGCCTTGGCGATCAGCGTCTTGCCGCACCCGGGCGGACCGTAGAGCAGGATGCCCTTCGGCGGGCGGAGCTGGTGCTCGCGGAACAGGTCGGCGTGCAGGAAGGGCAGCTCCACCGCGTCGCGGATCTGCTCGATCTGCGAGTGGAGGCCACCGATGTCGGTGTAGTCGACGTCGGGCACCTCCTCCAGGACCAGTTCCTCGACCTCGCTCTTCGGGATCCGCTCGTACGCGTACGCCGAACGGGGCTCGATCATGAGCGAGTCGCCGGCCCTGATCGGCGAGCCGATCAGGGTTTCGGCCAGGTGCACGATGCGCTCCTCGTCGGAGTGCGAGACCACCAGGGCCCGGTCACCCGGCCCGTCGTCGGGGCCCGCCAGGATCTCCTTGAGCATCACCACCTCGCCGACCCGCTCGTAGCCGAACGCGTCGACGATGTTGAGCGCGTCGTTGAGCAGGACCTCCTGACCGCGCCGCAACTCGGCGACGTCCAGCGAGGGCGAGACGGCGACGCGGAGCTTGCGCCCGCCGGTGAAGACGTCCACCGTGCCGTCGTCGTGCCCCGCGAGGAAGACGCCATAGCCACTCGGTGGCTGTGCGAGGCGGTCGATCTCCTCCTTGAGCGTCACGATCTGCGCGCGAGCCTCCTTGAGGGTGCTCACGAGCCGGTCGTTGTTCTCGGTCAGCCGCGCCAACTGTGCCTGGGTGGCCGCCAGCCGCTCTTCGAGCTGCCGGACGTGTCGGGGGCTTTCGGTCAACTTGCGCCGCACCAGGGCGAGTTCCTCTTGAAGGAACGCGACCTGCGTGGAGAGATCGTGGGCCTCCTTCTCCCACCGTGCGGCGCGCGAGTCCGCGTCGTCGCTGCGTGCCACGTCCCACCTCCCCGGGGGGCTTGAACGTTCTGCCCTAACACTAGCCGCTATGAGGCCGATTCGGTCCCACGCAACGCGCTCGTCACCGAACCTTGATCGCGAAGGGTGGCCCCGGGGGGAGGTCCGGGCGTTCGGGTACCGTCGGGGCGTGGGACGGGAGAACATGGGGGGTGCGCCGTGGCGGAGGTCGTGACGGACCAGTTGCAGGTCTGGGTTGACCAGGATCTCTGCACGGGCGACGGGCTCTGCGTGCAGTACGCGCCCGAGGTCTTCGAATTCGACGTCGACGGGCTCGCGTACGTCAAGGGCCCCGACGGTGAGCTGCGGATGGCGGCGGGCAGCCGGGTGGACGTGCCGGAGCACCTGCGCCTCGAGGTGATCGACTCGGCGCGGGAGTGCCCGGGCGAGTGCATCCACGTCGTGCGCGGCAGCGACGGCGTCGAGGTGGCCGGCCCGGAGGCCGAGGAGGACTGACGGCCGGCACGCCCGCCTGCGGGAGTGCGGCAGCGGCCCGCGGGAGTGCGCCCGCGCGGGGCGTACGGCTTCAGAGCAGCGGTCGGCCGACCACGGAGGCGACCAGCCGGGCGAACTCCTCCAGCCGGGCGATCTGGCCGGCACCGCCGTCGTCGAGGGTCTTGCCGAAGCGCAGCGCGTCGTGCCGGGGCGCGCCGACCGCCTCGTCGCTGGGCGGCGCCTCGTCCAGCGACGTCAGCAGCAGGTAGACGTCGATGCTGTCGACGCGGATCCCACCGTCCTCGGCGCGGGTCAGCCGGCGCCGGCAGCCAACCTCGGTGACCGTGGAGACGGGCACCACCCGCAGCGACGAGGTCATCGACCCGGGCGGCCCCTCCCCCGGCGGCACGTCCTCGCCGTGCCAGAGGACGAGCCGGCTGCCGTCGCAGACCACCACCTCCTGCCACACGCCGTTGACCTCGTTGACGAAGCGCTCCAGCGTGAACCCCAGCACGGACGCCCCGCGCAGCACCCCGCCGAGGGCCTCCAGCGCGACGTCCGGGTCCCGCAGGTACGCCCGCGCCGCCGATTCGAGATCCTGGTAGGGCGACCAGTCCGGGAACACCGCCGGCAGGTCACCACCGCCGAAGCCCGGCCGGCTCATGCCACCTCCCCGTGCCCGTCCCGCCGGCCCGTGCCGGCGGGCGGGATCCGTCCGTTCACTCCTCGTCGCCCCGCCGCAACGTCACGGCTGGTCCGTGTCTCCGGCCGCCGCCTGCCGGGCCGCCTCGGCGGCCTGCCGGGCCGCCTCCGCCTCGCGCAGCGCCTGGCGGCGTTCGGCGTACGCCTCGGCGCCCTTGCTGGGCTTGCGGCGGCGCGGCGGCGCGGTGACGCCGGGGGCGAGCTTACGCGCGGAGACCAGGAACGCGGTGTGCGCGATCATGCGGTGGTCCGGGCGCACGGCCAGGCCCTCGGCGTGCCAGTCGCGCACCAGCGACTCCCAGGCCCGCGGCTCGGTCCAGCCGCCGCGCTCGCGCAGGGCCTCGACCAGTTCGGAGAGCTGCGGGGTGGTGGCCACGTAGCCGATGAAGACGCCCCCGGGAACCAGGGCCCGCTCGACCATGTCGAGGGTCTCCCACGGGGTCAGCATGTCGAGGATGATCCGGTCGAAGCCGGTCTCGGCGCACCCGGCGACGTCGCCGACGTGCAGGTGCCACGCCGGGTGCGGCCCGTTGAAGAACGCCTCGACGTTGCGCCGGGCGATCTGGGCGAAGTCGTCGCGCACCTCGAACGAGTGCAGCTCGCCGCCGGTGCCGACCGCGCGAAGCAGCGAGCAGGAGAGCGCGCCGGAGCCGGCGCCGGCCTCCAGGACCTTGGCGCCGGGGAAGATGTCGCCCATGGCGACGATCTGCGCGGAGTCCTTCGGGTAGATCACCTGAGCGCCGCGCGGCATGGAGAGCACGTAGTCCGACAGCAGCGGACGCAGGGCCAGGAACGCGGTGCCGCCGCCGGTGGTGGTCACCACGCTGCCGTCGGGCAGGCCGATCAGCGCGTCGTGCTCCAGGATGCCGCGGTGGGTGTGGAACGCCTTGCCCGGCTCCAGGGTGACCGTGTGCATCCGCCCCTTGGGGTCGGTCAGCTGCACCCGGTCGCCGATCCGGAACGGCCCGCGGTGCACGGGAGGCAGCGCCGGGGTGTCGGCGGGCGCCGGGGCGCCCTGGTCGGCCGGGGCGGCGGGAGGAGTTGCGGTCACGTGTTCATCTTCCGTTGAGGTTCGAGGAGCTGAGCCAGATCCGCGATGTGCAGAACGCCGACGACATCTTCGCCTGACGTCACCACGTACCGCGCGCCCGGGTGGGTCTGCACCGCCTCCATCACGCGTTCCCCGTCGAGCCCGACCGGCAGCGCGGGCAGACCGGCCAGCGAACGGGCGACCGCGTCGACGGCCAGCCACGGGCGGCGCTCCACCGGAACGGCCTGCGCCGCGGCGGGGTCGACCAGGGCGACCGGCCGGCCGGCGGCGTCGGTGACCAGGAGCGCGACGCCCGGGGCGGCGTCGGCGGCCCGACGCTGCGCCTCGGCCAGCGGCGTGCCGGTGGGCACGGCGAGCACGGGGCGGGCCAGCCGGGACAGGTCGATCAGCGGGAACCGGCGGCTGATCCGGGCCATCCGGATCGACTGTCCGGCGCCGCGCCACAGGGTGAACGCGACGAGCAGCATCAGCGGCAACGCCAGCGGCGCCAGGTGGCGGGTGAGGGTGAGCAGGGCGACCAGCGCGGCGGTGCCGACGGCGACGGCGCGGCCCACCCAACCGGCGACCTCGGTGCCCCGGTGCCGGTCGCGGGTCACCGCCCAGACCGCCGCCCGCAGGGCCCGGCCGCCGTCGAGCGGCAGCCCGGGCAGGAGGTTGAACAGCGCCACGATGACGTTGCTCACCGCCAGCTGGAACGCCAGCTGGTTGGCGAGGGTGCGGTCGGGCAGCGCGAGGGTGGCGGCGACCGCGACGACGCCGAGCACGGCGGAGACCGCGGGGCCGGCGAGCGACACCAGCAGGTCGATCCGGGGCGTCGGGGCGTCCCGGTCCATCTCGGTGTAGCCGCCGAGCAGCTCCAGCGTGATCCCGCGCACACCGATGCCGTACCGGCGGGCGGTCAGGGCGTGGCCGAGCTCGTGCAGCAGCACCGAGCCGAGCAGGGAGACCACGAAGCCGAAGCCGATCAGGTAGCCGGCGAGCTGGGACAGGTCGAGCTGGCGGCGGGCGAACTCGGCGTACAGCACGGTCACCAGCAGGGTGAGCAGCAGCATCGAGCCGTTGAGGTGCAGCGGCACCCCGAACACCCGGCCCACGGTGAGGCCGGGTCGCGCGTCGGGCCGGCGCCGCGGTCGCCTCGTCTGCTCCACCGGCTCGATGCTACGCGGCGGGAGATCATGTGCCGGTGCGGCGACCGTGCCGGTGTCACACCGGTGTCCTAACCTTCGGGCATGACGGCGCAACCGGTGAGCACGCAGCAGCCCTCGACCGCGGCCGGGGTGCCGGCGACGGTGCGGGCCTCGCTGTCGCCGTCGCGGGCGGCCGACTTCAAGACCTGCCCCCTGCTCTACCGGTTCCGCAGCATCGACCGGCTGCCCGAACGCCCCACGATGGAGCAGGCCCGGGGCACGCTGGTGCACGCCGTTCTGGAGCGGCTGTTCGACCTGCCGGCCGTCGGGCGCACCCCGACCGCGGCGGGCGACCTGGTGGCCCCGCAGTGGGACCGGCTGGTCACCGAGCAGCCGGAGCTGGCGACGCTCTTCGCCGATGACGGCGACGCGGCGGCGGCCACCGAGTTCCTCCGCTCCGCCGCCGCGCTGCTGGAGGGCTACTTCGCCGTGGAGGATCCGCGCCGGCTGGAGCCGGCCGAGCGGGAGAGCCTTATCTCGGCGGTGGTCGACGAGGAGCTGCTGATCCGGGGCTACGTCGACCGGCTCGACGTGGCGCCCGACGGTGCGCTGCGGGTGGTCGACTACAAGACGGGGGGCGCGCCACGGGAGGCGTTCGAGGCCCGTGCGCTGTTCCAGCTCAAGTTCTACGCGCTGGTGCTCTGGCGCACCCGGGGCGTGGTGCCCCGGGTGCTGCGGCTGCTCTACCTCAAGGACGCCGAGGCCTGCGACTACGCCCCCGACGCCGAGGAGCTGCTCCGCTTCGAGCGCACGGTGGTGGCGCTGTGGCGGGCCATCGAGCAGGCGACCGCCCGGCAGGACTTCCGCCCCCGGCCCAGCCGGCTCTGCGACTGGTGCAACCACCAGGCGCTCTGCCCGAGCTTCGGCGGCACCCCGCCCCCCTTTCCGACCGTGGCGCCGCCGGATCCGCTGCGCGACGCCCGCTCCCGGCCGACGCCCCCCGGCGCCGACGACTGACCGGCCCCCGGCCCCGCCGCCCAGGCGGTGCCACGCGTGGTCGCGGTGCCCGGGCACGGCACCGCGGCCCACCGCCGAGCGGGCCGGGCGAGGACGGTCGCGCAACGGGGATGAGCCCCTCTCCTCCCCTGGGAGGAGGCCGGGTTCACCGTCGGCGACGATCGTCGCGGCGCGCCGGCGGATAGCGTCGCCGGTATGACTTCGGGCCCACGAGCGTGGCTGCGCCGGCACCCGTTCGCCGCGGACGCGCTCGGCGCCGGCGCGCTCGTCGTGGCCGAGGTGGTGCTCACCGCGGTGACTCCCCGCGACTACTGGCCGGGGCACCCGCTGGCGACGCTGGGCTGGAGCGTGGCCTGCGCCGCGCCGGTGGCGTGGCGTCGGGTGGCGCCGTGGGCGGCGCTCGCGGCGGCGGTGGCGACGCTGGCGGTTCCCCTCCTGCTCGGCCCCGCGCCGACCACGCAGGGCCTGACGTTCATGGTGCTCACCTACACGACGGCCGCGGCCGGGCCCCCGCGGCCGGCCGTCGTCGCGGCCCTGGCGCTGTGGGTGCCGGTCGGGGCCACCAGCGCCCTCACGCCGCCCGACGGGATGCTGGCCGACGTCGGCTCCGCCTACCTGGTGGTGAACAACCTGCTGGTCGGGGTGGTGTCGTATTCGGTGGGGCGGGCCGTACACGCCCGCCGGGCCTCGACGGCGGCGCTGCGGGAGCGGGCCCGCACCGCCGAGGAGAACCAGCGCGCGCTGGCCGCGCAGGCGGTCGCCGACGAGCGCCGCCGCATCGCCCGGGAGCTGCACGACGTGGTGGCGCACCACGTCAGCGTGATGGGGGTGCTGGCCACCGGCGCCCGCCGGATGCTGCCGAGGGATCCGCGGGTGGCCGACGAGGCGATCGGCACCATCGAGGAGACCAGCCGGGCGACGCTGCGGGAGCTGCGCCGCCTGCTGGACGTGCTGCGTACCGAGGCCGAGCCGGCCGCCGAGCTGGCCCCGCAGCCGGGACTCGCCGGCATCGAGTCGCTGGTGGAGCAGGTACGCGAGGCCGGCCTGCCGGTGACGTTGCGGATCGAGGGCACGCCGGGGGCGCTGGAGGAGGGGGTGGCGCTGACCCTCTACCGGATCACGCAGGAGGCGCTGACGAACGCGCTCAAGCACGCCGGGGCGGCCACCGCCCGGGTGCGGCTGAGCTTCGACGGGGGCGGCGTCGGCGTGGAGGTCGTCGACACCGGGCGCGGCCCCTCGGCGGGCGGCGACCGCAGCGGGCACGGGCTGGTCGGGATGCGCGAGCGGGTCGCCCTCTACGGTGGTGTCCTGCGCACCGGGGCGGACCCCGGCGGTGGGTTCCGGGTCTCCGCGAGGATCCCGGTGGAACCCCGCGACGCGGCGACGGCGTGACCGGGGATCGGGACGGGGGGATCGGATGACCGAGGCGATGGTGCCGGCGCGGCCGATCCGCATCCTGCTCGCCGACGACCAGCCGCTGCTGCGCACGGGCTTCCGGATGGTGCTCGGCACCGAGGACGACCTGGACATCGTGGCCGAGGCCGCCGACGGCCTGGCGGCGGTGGAGCTGTCCCGCCGGCTGCTGCCCGACGTGGTGCTGATGGACATCCGGATGCCGCGGATGGACGGCGTCGCCGCGACCCGGGCGATCGTCGACGCCCGGCTGCCGGTGCGGGTGCTGATCCTGACCACGTTCGACCTGGACGAGTACGTGGTCGGGGCGCTGCGGGCCGGGGCGAGCGGCTTCCTGGCCAAGGACGTGCCGGCCGACGACCTGGTGACCGCGATCCGCACGGTGGCGGCCGGGGAAGCTGTGGTGGCGCCGAGGATCCTGCGGCGGCTGCTGGACCGCTTCGCCGCCGCGCTGCCCGACCCCGCGGCCACCCCGCCCAGGGCCCTGGACGCGTTGACCGAGCGGGAGCGGGAGGTGCTGGTGCAGGTGGCCCGAGGGCTCTCCAACGCCGAGATCGCCCGGGCGTTGTCGGTCAGCGAGACCACCATCAAGACCCACGTCGGGCACCTGCTGACCAAGTTGGGACTGCGCGACCGGGTGCAGGCCGTGGTGCTGGCGTACGAGTCCGGCCTGGTCCGCCCGCGCGCCTGACGCCGGCGTGGACCGTACCCCCGTTTCGCGTCGCCGTTGCCACCGTCACCTACGGTGGCCCGGGACGGCGCCGGGTGGTTGACCCTGACGCGGCGTCAGTGTGCAGGATCGGTCCCGGCCGCCGCGAGGTCTCGGCGGGTCGCCCACTCAGGGGCAACCCTGAGCCGGCGTTGGGGGGCACCCGCAGGGCGAAATCCGCCGTGGCTCCGCCCGGAGTCGGACGGATCGGGGCCGGCCGGCACGGATGATGGGACTGCCGTGCCGGACCAGCGGGGGCGGCGCGGATCGAAGACAGACGGAAGAGGTAGATGACGTGACCGCGACGGTAGGCCGGCAGGCGCAGGCCGCGGCCCGGGCGAGCGACGTGTGGAAGGTGTACGGCAGCGGCGAGGCGCAGGTCGTCGCGCTGCGGGGGGTCAGCGCCGAGTTCGAGCGGGGCCGCTTCACGGCGATCATGGGGCCCTCGGGCTCGGGCAAGTCGACGTTGATGCACTGCCTCGCGGGGCTGGACTCGGTCACCCGCGGCACGGTGTCGATCGGCGACACGAAGGTCACCGGCCTGGGCGACGCGGGTCTGACGAAGCTGCGCCGCGACAAGGTGGGCTTCATCTTCCAGCAGTTCAACCTGCTGCCGACGCTGACGGCCAAGGAGAACATCCTGCTGCCGCTGTCGATCGCCGGGCGCAAGCCGGACCCGGCCTGGTACGACACCGTGATCGCCACGGTCGGGCTGAACGACCGGCTGAACCACCGCCCGGCGCAGCTCTCCGGTGGCCAGCAGCAGCGGGTGGCGTGCGCCCGGGCGCTGGTCTCCCGCCCCGAGGTGATCTTCGCCGACGAGCCGACCGGCAACCTGGACTCCCGCGCCGGCGCCGAGGTGCTGAAGTTCCTGCGCGAATCCGTACGCGAGCACGGGCAGACGATCGTCATGGTCACCCACGACCCGACCGCCGCCGCGTACGCCGACCGGGTGGTCTTCCTCGCCGACGGGCAGATCGTCTCCGAGCTGATCGAGCCGACCGCCGAGACGGTGCTCGACACCATGAAGAAGCTCGACACCCCCGCCGAGGTGGGGCGCTGATGCTGCGGGCGACCCTGAAGAGCCTGCTGGCCCGCAAGGTCCGGCTGATCCTCTCCGGCCTGGCCGTCGTGCTGGGCGTCATGTTCGTCTCCGGCGCGTTCGTGCTGACCGACACGCTCGGCCGTTCGTTCGACGCGATCTTCGCCGACGCGTACGAGGGCGTGGACGTGAACGTCGCCGCCAAGGCCCGGGTCGAAGTCGCGGAGACGGAGGGCATGCAGGTCCCCGCTCCCCTGCCGGCGAGCACCCTCGACCGGGTCCGGGCGGTGCCCGGGGTGGCCGAGGCCACCGGCGTGGTCGGGGTCGACGGGGCGCGGATGATCGGCAGCAACGGCAAGGTGGTCGCCTCGTTCGGCCCGCCGCAGCTGGGCGAGAACTGGACCGGCGAGAGCGACCTGGTCCGGCTGCGCGAGGGGCGGGCGCCGCAGGCCGACGACGAGATCGTCATCAACAAGGCGCTGGCCACGGCCGGCAAGGTGAAGGTCGGCGACCGGGTCGGCGTGCTGACCCTGGAGCCGAAGCGGGACTTCACCATCGTCGGCGTCTTCGGCTACAGCGGCGACCGGGACTCGATCGGTGGCGCCACCGAGATCATGTTCACCACACCGGTCGCGCAGCGGCTGATGCTCGGCGGGCCGGACACCTTCAGCAACATCTCCGTGAAGGCCGCCGACGGGGTCTCCGACGAGGCGCTGCGCGACGCCGTGGCCGCCGCGGTGGGCACCGGGTTCGAGGTGAAGACCGGTACGCAGCTCTCCGAGGACGCGGCGGCCGGCATGAACGAGGCGCTCTCCTTCTTCAACCGGATCCTGCTCGGCTTCGCCGCGGTGGCGCTGCTGGTGGGCACCTTCCTGATCCTCAACACCTTCTCGATCATCGTGGCGCAGCGCACCCGGGAGCTGGCGCTGATGCGCGCCGTCGGGGCCAGCGGCCGGCAGATCATCGGATCGGTGGTGCTGGAGGCCGTCGCGGTGGGGCTGGTCGCCGCGGTGCTCGGCCTCGGCGCGGGCATCGGCATCGGCGCGCTGCTGGCGTACCTGTTCAGCACGTTCGCCGGCGGGCTGACCCTGGCCGGGGTCGGCGTGCCGCTCTCCGCCGTGGTCGGCGCGTTCGCCGTCGGCCTGGTGATCACCGTGGTGGCGGCGCTGCTGCCGGCGCTGCGGGCATCGCGGATCCCGCCGATCGCGGCGATGCAGGACGTCGCCACCCCCGACCGCCCGCTGACCAAGGTCACCGTGGCCGGCGCGATCGTCACCGCCGTCGGTGGCGCGCTGCTGGCCCTGGGGCTCACCGGCAACGCCGGGGGAAACACCCTGGCCACCATCCTCGGCGGGGTGCTCTTCGCCTTCATCGGCGTGGCCCTGCTCACGCCGCTGATCAGCCGGCCGGTGGTGAGCCTGCTCGGTGCGGTCTTCGCGTGGTCGGTGCCGGGCCGGCTGGGCCGACTCAACTCGGGGCGCAACCCGCGCCGTACGGCCATCACCGCCGCCGCGTTGATGGTCGGCATCGCCCTGGTCACCGGCGTGACGGTGGTCCTGGACTCGGCGAAGAGCAGCATCGGCGCGCTCGCCGAGGACAACCTGAAGGCGGAGCTGGTGATCGCCGGGGCGCAGAGCGGCCCCCGGCCGCCGAGCTTCGACCCGGCCGTGCTGGCGAAGGTCGCCGCGATCCCCGGGGTGCGCCTGGCCGACGGCGAGTACGGCGACCTGGCGATGGTCGGCGGCCAGCGCACCTGGGTGGCGGCGAGCAGCGAGGCCGCCGCGCTGCGGCAGATCTTCGGGGCCGAGGCCACCGCCGGGGACATCGACCGGCTCGCGCCGGACCAGATGCTGGTCAGCTCGGACACCGCGAAGGCGCGCGGGATCTCCGTCGGGTCGCGGGTGCCCGTGCAGACGTCCCGGGGCGAGGCGCGGACCTACACGGTGACCGGCATCTACGCCAGCTCCGAGCTGACCAACCCGGTGACGCTGCCGGTGGAGGCGGCGCGCGGCTTCACCATCCCGCAGCCGATCCAGGGCTTCGTCCAGCTGGCCCCGGGCACCCGGGCCGCCGACGTGCAGCCCCGGATCGAGGCGCTGCTGGCCGACTCCCCCGAGGTGTCGGTGGCCGACCGGGAGGCGTTCATCGAGCAGCAGACCGGTCAGCTCGACGGGCTGCTCACGATGATCCAGATCCTGCTGGCGCTGGCCATCGTGATCGCGGTGCTCGGCATCGTGAACACCCTGGCGCTGTCGGTGCTGGAACGCACGCGGGAGTTGGGGCTGCTGCGGGCCATCGGCCTGCGCCGGTCGCAGACCATGCGGATGATCACCGTGGAGGCGGTGGTGATCTCGGTCTTCGGCGCGCTGCTCGGTGTGGTCGTCGGCGCCGGCCTCGGCGCGGCCGTGGTCGAGGCACTGCGGGACGAGGGGATCACCGACCTGGTCCTGCCCTGGGCCCAGATGGGGATCTTCCTCGGCCTCGCCGCGCTCGTCGGCGTGGTGGCCGCGGTGCTACCGGCGATCCGGGCCGCCCGGATCAACGTCCTGGGTGCCATCGCGCACGACTGAGCACGACGCGTGACGTGGCTCCCCGCCGACCGGCGGGGAGCCACGTCACGTCAGGCGCCGGTCGGCGGGGCGCCGAGCAACGCGGCCAGCAGCTCCAGGTCCGCGCCGGTCAGGCTCTCCAGCTGGTGTACGCCGTCGAGCGGGTCGATCGGCACCTCCGCCGGGACGGCCAGCACCGCCGCGCCGGCGGCGAGCGCGCTGGCCACCCCCGTCGGCGAGTCCTCGATCGCCACGCAGCGGGCGATCGGCACGCCGAGCAGCCGGGCGGCGGTGAGGTACGGCTCCGGATGCGGCTTGGCCGCGTCGACCTCGTCGCCGCAGACGACCGCGTCGAAGCTGTCCCGCCCGAGGGTGTCCATCGCGACCTCCACCAGCGGCCGGCCGCTGGAGGTCACCAGCGCCGTGGGGATGCCCGCCGCGCGGACCGCCCGCAGCAGGGCCAGCGCGCCGGGACGCCAGCGCAGCCCGGTGCGGAACAGTTCCAGGATGCGGGCGTTGATCCAGGCCGCGCTGGCCGCGGAATCGCGCGCCGGCTGACCCAGGTCGTCGTGCAGGATGCGCATGGAGGCCGCCATGCTGGTGCCGATCATCGCCTTGCGGGCGGCGTCGGAGAGGGTGCCGCCGTACTCCGTCGCCAGTTCGTGCAGCGCGACGTCCCACAGCTTCTCACTGTCGACCAGGGTGCCGTCCATGTCGAAGAGCACGGCGGCGGGATGGTGGCTGCTCAGCGGATCCTCCCTCGGGGTGCGTACCGGGGGATCCTCTCAGCCGGCCCGCCGCCGCCGCGCGCCCAGGTGCCGCGGGGTGACCTGGCCGACGGGTTGCGCGCAACCGCGAGACTCGGGGACGACCGGCCGCCGGCACGGCGGCCCCTCGCCCGGAGGTCGCCATGCGCGTCCGATCCCTGGTCTGCCGGTGTGCCGTGATCCTGCTCGCCGCCACCGCGGCGGTCTGGCCGGCGGGGCCGGCCGCCGCCGCGAGCCTGCCGCTGGAGCGGTGCTACGACGTGGCGGCCCCCCAGCACGCCGACGACCGCACCTGGTCCGCCCCGGGCAACGTGCACACCACCTGGCCGACGCCGGTGGGCATGCTCGACCGGGACGTGTTCCGGGTGACCGCCATGGGCAAGGTCCGCATCGACCACTGGGGCACCCAGAAGTCCGTCGCCGGGGAACCGCCGCGGGCCGGCGACGGCTGGCCCGCGCCGGACGCGCCCCGGTACGCGCTGATCGCGAAGGTGACCTCGGGGTCCATGCTGGTGCTGAGCACCGGGCTCTTCTACGGCTCGGGCCGGTGGTTCCCGATCGGCGCCGACAGCGGCTGCATGCTCTACTACAACGCCGGCACCGCGTCGCGGCTGGTGTTCTCCTTCAACGACCCCAACCTCGGCGACAACGGCGGCGGGGCCTCGGTGTGGGTGCGGCAGTGGTGGGGCGAGCTCTGAGCCGGCCCGGTCAGCCGAGGCCGCAGGCGTCCAGCGACCGCTCGTAGCCGCGGAAGAACGCCTCGGTGCGCTGCTCGGCGGTGCCGTGCGCGCCCTCGGCGAACCACGGCTGGTCGGGGGCGTCGCCGACGGCCAGCAGCCCCTCGCGGAACTCCTCCAGGTCGCCCTCGGCGAGTCGCAGCGCCTTCGCGCGCACCGAGTCGCCCAGGTAGGCCCCGGCCATGCAGTCGGCCTGCAACTCCTGCTGGATGGTGTAGGAGTAGCGGATGCCGAGGCGGGTCTGGATGCCGTGCGCGTACTCGTGGCCGAGCAGGTAGAACACGAAGGCGTCGCCGACCTGACGGAACGCGTCGACCGACCAGTTCACGTCGTAGGCGATGAAGTCCCCGGCGGAGCAGTAGACGGCGTTGTTGCGTGGCAGGGGCTGCCCGCCGCAGGACACCTCCCCCGCCCGCTGGTACGGCACGATCCGGCGGATCGGGCGGAACCGCTGCCCCGAGGCCCGGAACTGGGCGGCCCAGTACCGCTCGGCGATGCTCTGTGCGTCGGCGACGTCCTGCCGGAACTCCGCCACGCTGGTGGTGCCGTCGGCCCGGGTCTGCCCGGCGCCGGGTGGGGCCGGTTCGCCGGTCTCCCGTGGTGCGGGCTCCCGCCCCTCGGGACCGGAGACCCCGCCGACCACGCAGCCGGCCGCCGCGACGAGGGCCACCACGAGGCCGGCCAGCGCGCTTCGGGGTCGCCGCGTCACGCGCGTCGTCACAGTGCCCTCCCCGGCCTCGGTGTCGCCGCGTGCAGTACCCGCGGGTTCGGGTCGTCATGCCCGCCGCGGTGTCGTACGGGCCGGGCGGGCGGTCAGGGGCTGGCGGCGAGCAGCACGAGGTGCGCCGCCCTGGAGCACCGTGGCCCGACCCGGCGGGCGGGCCACCACCCCGGCGTGGTGCACGGCGGCCGGTACGGCGCCGGCCAGCGGAACGCCGTCCCGCAACGGCTCCCGCCCCTCACCTCGCGAGGACCTCCGCCGCCGTCCGCTCGCCGGCCTCGATCGCGCCCTCCAGGTAGCCCGCCCAGCGGGTGGCGGTCTCCGTGCCGGCCCAGTGCACCCGGCCCACCGGCCGGCGCAGCTCCGGCCCGTAGCCGCACCAGGAGCCGGGGGTCGGCGCCCCGCAGAAGCAGCCCCGGGTCCACTCGTCCGCCGACCAGTCGTACTCGACGAACTCCTCGGGCCGCCGGGCGGCCGGGCCGGCGACGGCGGCGAGCGCGTCGAGCAGGGCCGTCCTCCTCGCCTCCGCCGGCATCCGCCGCAACGCGTTCGCATCGGGGCCGTAGCTGAACGCCGTCAGCACCCCGCGCGGGGAGGCGGGGGTGCTGTTGTCCACCGTCTCGGTGACCGGACCGGCGAGGCAGAAGGCGACACCGGAGCGTCCGTCCGCGCGCCAGAACGGCTCCGGGTAGACCGCGTGGACCTTGATCGCCGAGCCCATCGGCATCCGCTGGGTGAGCGCGTCGCGCAGCGCCGGCAGCGGCGGGTCGTACCGGATGCGGCCGGCGAGCGCCGGCGCCAGGGCGACCACCACCGCGTCCGCCTCGACGCGGTCGGTGTCGGTGTGCACCACCACGCCGGCGCCGTCCTGGCTGATCGCCCGCACCGGGGCGCGGAGCCGCACCGCGTCCGGGCCGAGCGCGGCGGCCATGGCCTCGGCCAGCACCGGCGGCCCGCCGGCGATGCGGTCCTGCTGGGCGCCGCCGGCCATCGCGAGCATCGACCGGGTGCCGCCGCCGGCGCGCAGGTGGAAGGCCAGGTGCAGCAGGGATATCTCGCCCGCGCCGGCGGCCAGCAGGCCGCCGGCGAGCAGCCGTCCGAGGTAGCGCGCGGTCGGCGGGTCCGGCACGGCCGCGCTCAGCCAGGCGGCCAGCGTCGTACGGTCCCACTGGGCGGCCTCGGCCGCCGTCCACGGCGCGGCCGGGTCGATTCGCTCGGCGTACCCGTCGAGCAGGTCGAGGAATCCCGCCGCGTTCCCCGGCGGCCCGTCGCGCCGGCCGTCGGGCAGCAGCACGACCGGTGCCCCGTACGCGGCGGACGGGAAGGTGTCGATCCCGTACCGGGCGAGGAGGCCGTTCACGCGCTCCTGCGTCGGTCCGACCCACTGAGCGCCCAGATCGAGCTGGGTGCCGTCGGCGAGCCACCGGGTGAGCACCCGGCCGCCGACCCGGTCCCGCGCCTCCAGCACCCGGGTCCGCACGCCCGCCCGGGCGAGCGCGAGCGCGGCGGCCAGCCCGGAGAAGCCGGCACCGACCACGACGACCTCGTTGCCCATGCGCCGGCATACCCGCTTCCGCCCGTTCCATGGCCGGCGACCGGGCCCGCCGGCCACCGCGTGTGCTCAGGAGCGGGCGGGCGACCACCCGTCGGCGACGAACCGTGCCGCGTCGCCGCCCTCGCCGTCGAGGAGCAGGCCGCCCCGGCCCACCGCGAGGACCCGGTCGACGTAGACACCGCGGCCCTGGCCCGACGCGTCGGTGGTGCTGCTCCAACGCAGGTGGGTGGTGTGGTCGGGCAGCTCCACCGTGGCCTGCCACCAGACCCGGCCGCCGTAGCCGGTGACCGTGCCGTCGCTGGTCCACCGCTGCTCGCCCCGGCGCAGCAGCATCCGTCCGGGCGCCCAGGTCTGGCCCCCGTCCGTGGACACCTCGAAGCGGGCGCTGTCGAAGCGCGGCTCGATGTCGTACCAGAGCTGGAAGCTGGCGGTGCCGCCGCGCGCCGGCCGGCGCAGCGGGGCGGTGAGGGTGACCGTCGCGGCGTCGCGCGGGTCGGCCCGCCAGGCGTCGCGGGAGCGGGGCCACACGGGCATCGCCTCGGCGAGCTCGCGGGCCACCGCGCGGCGGGCGACGTTGTTGCTGCCCCAGCCGCGGTCGGGGTGCACCCGGTTGCTGAGCAGCACGACGAACGAGTGGGAGAGCGGGTCGATCACAAGGGACGTGCCGGTGAACCCGGTGTGCCCGAACGACACTGGGGAGGAGAGACCCATCATGTACCAGTGCTTGTTGAGCTCGAAGCCGAGCCCACGGTCGCTCTCCGGGTATTCCTGCTCCAGCGCGGCGTTGTGGTTGACCAGCATCGTGCGCACCGTGTCGGGCCGCAGGATCCGGCGCCCCCGGTGCTCGCCGCCGTTGAGCAGCGCCTGGCAGAGCAGGGCCAGATCCGGCGCGGTGGAGAAGACCCCGGCGTGCCCGGCCACCCCGCCCAGCGACCAGGCGTTCTCGTCGTGCACCTCGCCCCAGACCATGCCGCGCCCGGCGTACGGCTGGTATTCGGTCGCCGCGATCCGCGAGCGCCGCTCCGGCGCGGGGTTGTAGCCGGTGTCGGTCATGCCCAGCGGCACGGTGATCCCGTCGGCGACCAGCCGCGCCAGCGGGCGGCCGGTCACCCGCTCCACCAACACCCCGAGGGCGATCAACCCGAGGTCGGAGTAGACGTAGCGGGTGCCGGGCGTCGCGCCGGCCGCGAGGGGCGTGGCGAGCGCCGCGGCGAACCGCTCGGCGGGCGTCGGGTACCTGCTCCAGAGTGCCGTGAAGGCGGGCAGCCCCGAGGTGTGGGTGAGCAGCATCCGCACGGTGACGGCTTCCTTGCCACCGGCCGCGAACTCCGGGACGTACCGGGCGACCGGCGCGTCCAGGTCGACGCTCCCCCGCTCCACCTGCTGCATGGTGACGATCGTGGTGAACAGCTTCGACACCGACGCGAGGTCGAAGATGGTGTCGGGCCGCATCGGGAGCTGCTCGTCGGCGGGGAGTTCCACCCCGGCCAGCGCGGGCGGCGGCCCGACGGCGGCGTAGCGCACCGCCTTGCCCACCGCCGCGTGCTGCACCACCACGCCGTCCTTCGCCGCCAGCACCACCGCGCCGGCGTACGCCGGGTGCCCGGGGTGGTCGGGGGTCGGTTCGAGGTAGGCCGCCAGGTCGGCGGGGATGCGCTCCACCCGCTCGGGGAGCAGCCCGACCTCGCGGGCGTCACCGGGGCGCAGCGTGTCGTGCCGGAAGCGGATGTCGGCCGGCGTGACCACCGGCGGCGTGGCCCCCGCCGGTGGTCGGGGCGACGCGACCGCCCCACCCGGCGCCGTCGTGACCAGCACGGTCGCCGCCAGGCCGAGCGCCGAGAGGGCGGTCCTGCGTCGCATCGTCCGTCTCCTACCAGGTCAGCCCGTGGCCGTACGGGTAGAGCACCGCTCCCGCAGCCGAGGGGATGGTGACGGGCAGCCGCCCGCCGGGGGACAGTTCGCCGTGCAGGACGCGGACGAGCGCGTCCATCGATGCCCGGGTGTACGAGTAGGTCGCCAGGTAGGTGGACACGCCCGGCAGGTACGCGATGTCGTAGGGATCGCGGACCGCCACCACGACCACGGGTTTCCCGGTGCGCAGCAGTGCCGCGACGAGGCGCTGCTGGCTGGCCCGGGGGTCGGTGACGGTGGTGTCCCACGCCTTGTTGACCAGCACGACGGTGAGGTCGTGCCGGGCCGCCTCGGCGGCGGTCGCGTCGATCGCCTGGTCGCTCGGCAGGGTCGCCGGTCGGGCGGTGGCCCGGGCGCCGCGCGCGGTGAACCCGTCCGCGATCGTCGCGATCGGGGCGAAGCTGGCGCTGTTCCAGCCGGTGACCAGCACCGAGCGCTCCGCGGGGGCCAGCGGCAGCAGCCCGGCGTCGTTGCGTACCGCGGTGAGCGTCGGGTCGGTGACCCAGGCGACCGCCGCGAGGTGCTCGGGCGCCCCGACCGTGCGGGCCGCCGCCTCGACGTCGACCAGCGGTGAGCGGGCCAGCCCCTGCCGGTACTTCAGGGCCAGGATGCGCCGGACCGACTCGTCGATGCGCCGCTCGGTCAGCTCCCCGTCGGCCACGGCCCGCAGCACCGCGTCCCGCGCCAGCCGGAGGTTCGGCGGCATGAGGAGCTGGTCGGCGCCGGCCTTGAGCGCGAGCACGGGCACCCGCTCGTCGCCGTACCTCTGCCGCACGCCGGCCATGTTGAGCGCGTCGGTGACGATGACGCCCTTGAAGCCCAGCTCGCCGCGGAGCACGCCGTTGAGGATCTTCGGTGACAGCGTGGCCGGGTCGCCGGAGGGGTCGAGGGCCGGCACCACGATGTGCGCCGTCATGATCGATTCGACGCCCGCGGCGATCGCCCGCCGGAACGGCGGGGCGTCGACGCGGTCCCACTCCTCCCGGCTGTGGTTGATCACCGGCAGGTCGGTGTGGCTGTCGGTGTCCGTGTCGCCGTGGCCCGGGAAGTGCTTCGCCACCGAGGTGACGCCGGCGCCGCGCTGGAACCCGGCGACCTGGGCCGCGGTCAGCTCGGCCACCAGGGTGGGGTCGGCGCCGAAGGAGCGTACGCCGATCACCGGGTTGCCGGGGTCGACGTTGACGTCCGCGATGGGCGCGTAGGGCTGGCGGATGCCGACCGCGGCCAGCTCGCGCCCGGTGACCTCCGCCGCCGTCCGCGCGGCGTCGGGCGACCGGCCCGCGCCCAGGGCCATCGAACCGGGGAACTGGGCGGCGGGGGCGGGCATCCGCAGCACCACGCCCTGCTCCTGGTCGGTCGAGATGAGCAGCGGCACCCGGCCCTTCGCGCCGTCGCCGAGGGCGGCACGCTGGAGCCCGTTGGAGAGGGTGGCGATCTGGCGTGGACTGTCCAGGTTGTGCGACCAGGAGAAGTAGCAGACGCCGCCGAGGTGGAACTCGTCCATGACCTCGGCCGGTGTCTCGACGCCGAACGCGGCCAGGTTCGCGGCCCGGTCGGCGGGCGTGGGCTCGGTGGCGTCACCGCCGTAGACGTAGGTGGAGAAGAGCTGGCCGACCTTCTGCTCCAGGCTCATGTGGCGCAGGGTCGAGGTGACCCAGCCGTGCTCGGCGCCGGGTGGACGCTCGGGCGCGGCGGTGGCTGCCACCGGGGCGAGGGTGATGGTCAGGACCGCCGCCAGGGCGGTCGCGGTGACGGTACGGGTCTTCACAGGCGACCGCCTCTCAATCGGCTGCCTGAAACTTAGCTACATGTCGATGCCACAGTCAAGAAGGTTAACTACATGGCCGCCGGGGCCGCGTGCCGGAAACCGGGCGCGCGAAGGGGTGGCGAGAAACGTCCGCCCCACGGCCGCCTCCCTCGTGGTGGAGAACTCGCCGGCGACGGGTCGCCGCACGGGCGGCCACGTCCATCAGGGATCCTGCCGCTCGCGCCGCCCCGACTCCGCGAGGTATCCGGCGGCCTGGAGGTCGAACAGCTCGCGGTAGAGGCCGTCCTGCGTCATCAGCTCGTCGTGGTCGCCCTGCTGCACGAGCCGCCCGTCGCGCATGACGTAGATCTGGTCGGCGTGCCGGACGTTGGCGAGGCGGTGGGTGATGAGGATGACCAGGCGGTCGGGGTGGCGGCGCAGGTGTTGGAACATGGCGTGCTCGGCGCGGGCGTCCAGCGCGGCCGACGGCTCGTCGCAGACCAGCAGCGCGGCGTGCCGGTAGAGGCTGCGGGCGGCGACGAGCCGCTGCCACTGGCCGCCGGAGAGGTCGTGGCCGTTCTTGAACTCGCGGTCGAGCAGGGTGTCGTAGCCGTACGGGAGGCCGAGGATCATGTCGTGCGCGGCGGTCGCCCGGGCGGCGTCCTCCACGCTCGGCCCGGCCGTGTGCGGCGCCCGGTCGTGCCGACCGATGAGGATGTTCTGGCGCGCGGTGAACGGGAACTTCCACCAGTCCTGGGTCATGACCGAGACGTGCGCGGCGAGGCCACGCGGGTCCAGCTCGGCGGTGTCGACGCCGTCCCAGCGGACGGTGCCGGAGGTCGGCCGGTAGAGGCCGGCGACGAGCTTGGCGAGCGTCGTCTTGCCCGAGCCGTTCTCGCCGACGAGGGCGACGACCTGTCCGCGCCGCAGGGTCAGGCTGACCTCGTCGACCGCCGGGGTGTCGGTGTCCGGGTAGCGCAGGCTGACCCGGTCGAGGTCGATGGTGTCGAAGCCCTTGGTCGGCCGGCCGCCCTCGGGCGGGGTGCTCAGCCGGGCGCGGTCGAGGAAATCGCGGTAGTCCTGGTAGTAGAGGGCGTCCTCGTAGAGCGAGTTGGTCGCGAAGACCGCCATGCCGAGGCTGGTGTGCGCGCTCTGCAACGCCAGCAACGCGGTCGCGGCGGCGGCCAGGGCGACCCAGCCGCCCAACAGCAGGGCGCCGAGCACGGCGTAGACGGCGAAGCCGGCCAGCCCGGCGACGGAGGCGCCGAGCACGCGGGTGGTGGTCTGCGCCCGTACGAGGTCGAGGTCGGCGCGGGTCTCGGCGGTCATCATCCGCCCGTACTCGCCGAGCAGGAACTCCCGCATCTGGTAGGCGCGGACCTCCACGGCGGTGTGCCGGTTGGCCATCAACTGGGCGAGCATCCACATGCGCCGGCGACGCGTGATGCGGGCCAGCATGTTCAGGTACTGCCGCCGGGCGATGCGCACCGCCGTGACGGCCTGGGGAACGGCCGCGAGCAGCAGGCAGGGCAGCAGGACCGGTTGGATCACCGCGACGGCGGCGGCGGTGGCGAGGACCCCGACGACGCCGGTGATGAGGTCGACCGTGCTGTCCACGATCGAGGCCGCCTCGCGCATTCCCCGGTCGCGGGCCCGGTCCATCTCCTCGGCGAACCCGGCGTCGTCGAACGCGGCCAGGTCCACGGCGGTGGTCGCCTCGAACATCCGCAGCTCCACCCGGTAGTTGATCTGCGGCATCAGCCGGGCCTGCGCCCAGCCGGCCGCGATCGTCAGCCCGCCCCGGGCGGTCACCGCCGCCGCGGCCACCAGCAGCGCCGGCAGCGCCGCGCGCACCCGGTCGGGGGTGGGGCCGGCGGCGAACAACTCGTTCAGCACGCTGGTCGTCGCCAGCAGCCCGAAGGTGGTCATCACCCCGGCCGCGACGTTCAGGCCGATCGACGTGACGGTGTCGCGCCGGCTGGTGGCCCAGGCCACCCCGATCGCCTCGTGGACGAGCCGGGGCAGGCGGCGGGCCACGGCCCAGAAGCTGGTCTGGGCGACCTGACGCGCGTGGTGCATCCAGTCGGGGTCCTGCATCTCCGGAAGCACCGGCCGGGCGTCGTCGGCGGCGGCTGCCCCGTCCTGTTCGGTGGACTGATGGGGGCGGATCACGGTCTCCACACGGTCTCCTCGGGCAGCGGGCGGGGTTCGGACAGGTCAGGCGAGGCCGGGCACGGCGGATCGGCGGCGCACCGGTGACAGTGGCCGCACGGCTGACGGGGGGTCGTGGCACCCACGGCGGGAGAAGCCGTGCCGGAAGCCTACGCTCAGCTATCGGGGCGAGTCACTCGGTCACCGGCGTGTCGAACAGGTGTGTCAGGAGGAGGTCCGCTGCCGGGGCGGGAGCGCCCGCCGGCGGGTGCGAGGAGGAACCCGCGCGGGTCGGCCGCCGGCGGCGCCGCGCTTCGGCAGAATGGCCGGCATGCGCCTGGACCTCTCCGGAGCCCGGGGCGTCAGGTTGCTCGCGGCAGCCACGGGGTGAGTGCGGCGGGGTCGGCGACCGCCCGCCGCACCCGCTCGCGCTCCCCCTCGGTCAGCCGGAGCGCCGCGAGCCGGGTTCCCCAGCCGGGCACGAGCTCGGCATCGCCGAGCGCGGCGGACAGCTCGATCAGCGCGGCGAGCGCCAGACCCTGTTCGACGGCCGGCGCGGCGTCGCCGTGCCGGCGCAGCCCGGAGTCCAGCGCCCGGAAGGCGGCCCGGTCGTCGTTCTTGAACTCGCGCAGGATGCGCGCGTTGTCGAGCACCCGGGCCAACCCCCGCAGCTGCTTCGAGCCGCCGTACTCCAGCTCCGTCGGCTCGTCGCGCTGGATGAAGATGATGTTGTTGCCCGACGGGTCGACGACGGTGAACCGCGACGCGCCGGCCCGGTAGCGGGTCATCCGGGGCTGCCCCTTGACGAGCACCCTGCCGTACGCACGGCGCATCGCCTCGCTGAAGGTGGCGTGGTAGGGGGCGACCGCGTCCACCATGACCAGACAACCACCGGTGTTCTCGGCGGCCGGGTCCAGGCCGGCGGGCGCGCGGCCGTAGTGCAGCTCGAACCCGCTCCACCGCAGTGCCAGGTACAGGTAGGGCTTCGTCTGCTCGTAGGTCACCTCGAAGCCCAGCGCACGCCAGAACGCCAGGGTCTCCGGGGCGGAGGCGCAGTGCAGCAGCGGCACCGTGGTCTCGTTCGGCTGGACACGGGCGTCGGTCGTCATCGGCGCTCCAGTTCCGTGCGGTCGACGGCCCGCCATTGTGCCAGCGCCCCCGGCCGCCGCACACACGCGACGGCCGGGGGCGGCTCAGTGCGCCGACTGGGCGCCGAGCTCGACGAGCAGGACGCCTGCGGCGATGAGGCCGATGCCGAGCGTCATGACCCTGGTCAGGGGGTCGCCGAAGACCAGGCGCGCGACGACCGCGGTCAGGGCGATGCCGGTCGCGGCCCAGATTCCGTACGCGACGCCCACCGGCATGCCGCCGCGCAGGGCCAGGCTGAGCAGGACGAAGCAGGTCACGTAGCCGCCGACGACGACGGGCGCCCACGCCTTGCGGCGCAGCCCCTCCGAGGCGCGCAGCGCCATGGTGGCGGTGACCTCGGAGGCTATCGCCGCGGCGAGGAAGATCCAGCTCATCGGGTCGCCTCCGGCCCGTCGTGCCACGCCTCGCCCCGGTGGGAGCCGATCTCCACGAGCAGGACACCGGCGACGACGACGACGAAGCCGAGCCCCATCACCCAGGTGAGCGGGTCGCCGAAGAGCAGCGCGGCCAGCAACGCGGTGAGGGTGACCCCGCTGGCGGCCCAGATGCCGTAGGCGACGCCGATCGGCATGCCCGCACGCAGGACCACCGCGAGCAGGGCGAAGGAGAGGGTGTACCCGACGACGACCGGCGCGATCCACGCCGGATGGTCGTTGGCCGCGCGCAGCGCCAGGGTCCCGCCGACCTCGGAGCCGATGGCCCCGGCCAGGCACAGCCACTGCCTCACGAGTCGTCGCCTTTCGCGGTGAGGTCCTCGATGAGCGCGACGAGCGCGTCCCGGTCCCGGGGGTCCGGCGGGAAGAGGCCGGTGGCGTAGGCGCTCCACAGGCCGTCGGCCGCGAGCCGGGCCAGGGTGAGCCGCGCGCGCGTGGTCGGGGGCAGACCCGGCGGCAGGTCGAACCACCTGGCGAGGCGCCGGACCCAGGGCCCCGAGAGCGCCGGCCGGTAGGCGGCCTCCGCGGCGACCGCGTACTCCGCCCGGCTGGCGTCGCCGCGGTACGCGACCCGCGCGTACGCGCGGATCCGGGCCGCGGGAGTCGCCTGCTCGAACGGCACCTCGAGCGCGGCGCGCATCGCGTCCTCGACCCTGCCGGCCGCGTGCTCGACGATCGCCAGCAGGAGGGCGTCCCGGGTCGGGAAGTGGTACATCAGGCCCGGCTTGGTCAGGCCCGCCCGCCGGGCCACGGCGTCGAGGGTGATGTCGGCGCCCTCCGCGGCGGAGACCAGCTCCATGGCTGCCTCGAGGACGACGGTCCGTTGGCTCGGTCGCATCCGCTTACTTTACCGTCCGGAAGGTAAAGTAAGCGCTGTCGTGACCGCCGTCACGGCAGGGCCCGGCCCGCCGCGCCGGCACGCCTCGGACGACCCGCGAGGGCGGCGGGCACCGGTGCTCTCCCGGGGCCCCGACCCCCGGGCGCCGAGCGGTTCGGCCCGCACAGGCGTAGGCTCAGGACATCCCGGAACCGACGGCATCCCACTTCTGAGATCCCGCCACGCCGGCTCCGCTCCGCGGGCAGCACCGTCCGCACCCGACCGCACGCATCCGCTCCACGGCGGCACGACCGACCTACCGGGAGCCGTCTCCCGGCGCCCGGCCGCCCGATGCGGTCGCCCCGCGCCGACGCGACCCGGACCGACGACCGCGCCTCGCGGCGCCGCGACCGGAAGCGACAGCGCCAACCAGTCCCGGCTCCCGGCGCCGCCGCCGACCGGGGACGAGCGACGACCGGTCGGACGGATCGGCGGACCGGGCACCTCGCCCGGCGCACGACGCTACTCCGCGCACGACCCCACCGCTACGCCGCGGTCACGGCGACGAGGATCTGACATGACGCGATCGCCTGACGCCCTCGCTCCCCCACCGACCACGCCGCGCCTGCGGATCGACCCGACCCGGGCCGCGCGCACGCTGCTCGACGGCGGCTGGTGGCCCCGCTCGACGGACCCGCTCGCGGAGCTGCCCGGCCTCGTCCTCGCCATCGACCTGCTGCACGGGCCGGTCGTCCGGCTGATCCTGCGCGCCGACACCTGGGACGGCAGTCCCCGCCGGCTGAGCGTGGCCGGCAGGACGGTCTGGTTGGGCTACTTCACCAGCCAGCCCGCCACGCTGCTGACCGCGATCTGCCGCAACGACGACCGGGTCGACCTGCTGGTCGTTCCGCCGGGGACCCCGGTCGGGCTGGCGGAGGCGGCGATGGCGCTCGCCGCCACCGCCGGCAACCTGGTGCGCGCGTCGCAACTGCTCGCCGCCGCGGCGGCGACGCTCGACGCGCGGCCGGCGAGCACCGAGAGGCAGACCTGGGAGGGCGAGGGCGGCCGTCTGCGTACCGCCCCCACCGCGGTCGCCTCCGACCGGGGCGGGACGGCGCCGGCCCGGGTGTCCGCGCCCGCGCGGCCGGCACCCGCGCCCCGGCGACCGACCACCGACGTTTCCACCATCACCATCGAGGAGCAGACCATGACAGTGGCCCGACACACGATCGTCGCCGCGTTGCGCCGGCGCGGCCAGCACGCGCGGGCCGACTGGGTGGAGCGGGAACTGCCGACGGAGGTCGAGACCACCCGGCACACCGGGCTGCTCGCGACCCTGCGCCTCGACGTCGCCGAACTCGGCGGGCCCACCGCCCCGTGAGAGTGGCCCTGCTGGGCCCGGTGGCCTGGCGGACGCCGCCGCGCCACTACGGCCCCTGGGAGCAGGTGACCGGGCTGCTCGCCGAGGGGCTCGTCGCGCGGGGCGTGGACGTCACGCTCTTCGCCACGTTGGACTCGGTCACCTCCGCCGCCCTCGACGGGGTGTGCCCACGCGGCTACGCCGAGGACCAGCACATGGACGGGAGGGTCTGGGAGGCGATGCACGTCGCGCACGCCCTGGCCCGCTCCGCCGAGTTCGACCTCGTGCACAGCCACCTGGACTGGCTGCCGCTGGCCTTCGCGCAGCACTGCGACGCCCCGCTGCTGACCACCGTGCACGGCTTCTCCGGGGCGGGGATCCTGCCCGCGTACGAGAAGGGCCGCTCGTCCTACGTCTCCATCTCCGACGCCGACCGGGTCCCGGGGCTCGACTACCTCGCCACCGTTCACCACGGGGTCGACCTGGACGGCCTGCCGTTCACCGCGGACCCCGGCCCCGGGCTGGTGGCCTTCGGCCGGATCCATCCCGACAAGGGCACCCACACCGCCATCGAGATCGCCCGGCGGGCCGGTCGCCCGCTGACCCTGTGCGGCGTCGTCCAGGACCAGGTTTACTTCAGCGAGCGGGTGGCCCCGCACATCGACGGCGAACGGGTCACCTTCCCCGGTGCCGTGGGGCCACGCCGCCGCGGGGAGATCCTGGGCGGCTCGGCCGCGCTGCTGCACCCCATCGCCTTCGACGAACCGTTCGGCCTGTCCGTGGTGGAGGCGATGGCCTGCGGGACGCCGGTCGTCGCGTACCACCGCGGCTCGATGCCCGAGGTGGTCGACGAGGGGGTGACGGGGCTGCTGGTGCGGACGGTCGAGCAGGCCGTCGAGGCCGTCGGCCGGGTGGCCTCCATCGACCGCGCGGGCTGCCGGGCCCGGGCCCGGCAACGCTTCGGTGCCGACCGGATGGTCGCCGACTACCTGGCCGTCTACGACGGCCTCCTCGGTCGGCCGCAACGCTGACACCGTCCAGGTGCCGACGATCCGCCAGGAGTCCGGCACCGCCCGATCCAGGTTCACCGCCGGCCCGCCACCGCTGACGCGGCGGCCCGCCCGAACCCGTTCCGTCGGTCGTTCGCGGCGACCGACGTGCGCCGTTACCTCGTGAGGCCCGCCCCGTCCCCCGGTGGCGGCCGACAACCGGAAGGCACGGCACCGATGTCCACCAGTTATGGCTTCCTGAGCACCCACCCACCGACCCGGTGCGGACTGGCCACCTTCAACTCCGCCCTCGCCGCGCATCTCACGGCCGGCGGGCCGGCCGCCGGCGTCGTGCGCGTCACCGCCACCGGCGACGACCAGCGGCCGGAACCGACCGTCGTGCACACCTGGTCGGCGCGGAACGCGGCCGGTTGGCGGGGCGCCGCCGCGGCGCTCAACGCCTTCGACGTGGCCGTGGTGCAGCACGAGTACGGCATCTATCCCGGGCCCGACGGCGAGGACGTCCTGCCGTTGCTGCGCCGGCTCACCGTGCCGAGCATCGTGGTCCTGCACACCGTGCTCCGCCAGCCCTCGGCCCGGCAGAGGACGCTGCTGGAGCAGATCGTCGCCGCCGCCGGCGCGGTCGTCACGATGACCGGCACCGCCCACGACCGGCTGCTCGTCGGTTACGCGGTGGACCCGACGAAGGTCTCGGTGATCCCGCACGGCGCCGCCGAGCCCGTCGGCACGACCGCCGCGCGGCGGACCCGCCCGCACCTGCTGACCTGGGGGCTGCTCGGTCCCGGCAAGGGCATCGAGTGGGCGCTGCGCGCCCTGGCCCGCCTCCAGGACCTCGACCCGACCCCCACCTACACGGTCGCCGGCCGGACCCACCCCAAGGTGATCGAGCACCAGGGCGAGGCGTACCGCGCCGGCCTGCACCGCCTCGGCGCCGAGCTCGGCGTCGCGCACGCCGTGGAGTACCAGGCCGCGTACCACGACCAGGCCACCCTCGGCGCGCTGGTCGGCTCCGCCGACGTGGTCGTGCTGCCCTACGACTCGCGGGAACAGGTGACCTCCGGAGTCCTGATCGAGGCGGTGGCCGCCGGCGTGCCCGTGGTCGCCACACCCTTCCCGCACGCCGTGGAGCTGCTCACCGGCGGCCCGGGGCTGGTCGTACCCCATCGGGACCCGGCTGCGCTGGCGACCGCGATCCGGCGGATCCTCACCGAGCCCGGACTGTCGGCCAGCCTCGCCGGCCGGTCCCGACCGCTCGCGGCGGACCTGCGCTGGCCGGCCGTGGCGGCCCGCTACGAGGCTCTGGCCGGGCGGCTCGTCGCCGGCCGCTCGCCCTCGGCGACCCCGGCGGCGGTGTGACCACCTCGCGCGAGCGGGTCGGCGGCGGCCGACCCGGCGCCGCCCTGCGGGCACCCGCGCCGAGCTTCGCCCACCTGGCCAGGCTCAGCGACGACACCGGCCTCTTCGAGCACGCCCGGCACGCCGTCGTTCGACGCGAACACGGCTACTGCACCGACGACGTCGCCCGGGGCCTGCTGGTCACCAGCCGGGAACCGGAACCGTCGGCGCAGGTCGTCGGGCTGGCCGAGCGCTACCTGGCCTTCCTGACCCACGCCCAGGACGAGCGCGGCGCCTTCCACAACCGGCTGGGGCACGACCGGCGCTGGGCCGACCAGCCCGGTCTCGGGGACTGGTGGGGACGGGCGTTGTGGGGGCTGGGGACAGCCGCCGCCCGCCACCCCGCGACGTGGATCCGCACCGAGGCCCTCGTGGCCTTCAGCCGCGGCGCCGCCCGGCGGTCGGCCGCGCCGCACGCCATGGCCTTCGCCGGGCTGGGCGCCGCCGAGGTGCTGCGTCGCCATCCCGGGCACGTCGCCGCGGCGGCGCTGCTCGACGACGCGGCCGGCGCCGTCGGCCCCGCCGACCCGGATCCCCGCTGGCCGTGGCCCGAGCACCAGCTCAGCTACGCCAGTGCCGCCCTCGCGGAGGTCGTCATCGCCGCCGGCCAGGTGCGCGGGGACGCCGCGCTGCTCGCCGCCGGCCTGCGGATGCTGACCTGGTTGTACGAGATCCAGGTGCACCAGGGGCGGCTCTCGGTGGTAGCCGTCGGCGGCTGGCGGCGCGACAGCCCTCGAGCGCGCCACGACCAGCAGCCGATCGAGGTCGCCGCCCTCGCCGACGCCTGCGCCACGGCCGCCGCCGCCACCGGCGATCCGGCCTGGGAGGTCGGGCTCGGGCAGGCCGTCGGTTGGTTCCTGGGAGAGAACGACCTCGGCATGGCCATGTGGGATCCGGCGACCGGCGGCGGCTACGACGGCCTCACCGCGCACGGCCCCAACTTCAACCAGGGCGCCGAGTCGACCCTGGCGTTGATCTCGACCCTGCAGCACGCCCGGCGGTGGTCGTGACCGGAACCCTGGCCACCCGCCACGACGTCACCCTCGCGCCCGACCCCCGCCGGGTCATCGTCAAACTCTTCGTTCCGGGTGAGGACGCCGCGGTGGCGCACACCCGCACGCACGGCCTCGTCGACCGGATCGCGGGCCTGGACGCGGACGAGACGCGGAGCCTGCTCCGGCGGACCCTGCGCGACTTCGGCGGCCGGCACCGGGACCTGGAAGCCACCTTCCAGCACCACTACGACCTCGTGCGGCACCGGGTCGCCCGCACCCGGCAGCTCTCCCCCACGGCCCGGCTGCTGGTGGGCGCCTACTTCAGCCACGAGTACGCCGTCGAGGCCGCCGCGCTGTGCAACCCGTCCATGGTGGCGCACCCCGACCAGTCCGCCCTGCGACCCGGGCAGCTGCGGGTGGCGGTCAGCCTGCGCCAGATCGGTGAGGGTCACCTCTCCTCCATCGGGTTCGCCAGCGCCGTGCTGGGGCCCGGGGAGCGGCTGGTCGTCGAGGGGCGCTCGGGGCCGCTGGTGAGCGGCCGGCGCGGCCACGCCCTGCACCGCAGGGACCTGCTCGCCGCCGGGCTGCGCGAGGAGGGCTGGGACAACGAGGTCTGCGCCCGCGTGCTGGCCGCCCTGCCGGAGCAGTACGACGAGGCCGGCTTCGAACGGGTGCTGGCCGCGCTGCCGCCGGACCTGTTCTACCGCAACACCACCGCGGCGACCCTGGAGCGGCTGCGCCGGGTCTCCGCGGCCAGCTACGCCGTCGCCTTCCCCGCCGGCACCCCGCTGCACGAGCGGGTGCTCTGGCCGGCCACCGCGGCCGAGAGCAACGGCATGGAGGACGCCCGCTTCGTCAGGTACGTCGACGACGCCGGCCGCCCGACGTACCGGGCGACGTACACCGCCTACGACGGGCGGCGGATCGCCCCCCGCATGTTGACCAGCGACGACCTGAGCCATTTCCGGATCGACCCGATGCGCGGGCCGGGCGCCCGCAACAAGGGGATGGCGCTCTTCCCCAGGACCGTCGGGGGCCGGCACCTCGCGCTCTGCCGCTCCGACGGCGAGACCATCGGCCTGACCGTGCTCGCTGACGACAACACCTGGCAGGCTCCGGTGCCGCTGCACGGGCCGCGCCGCAGTTGGGAGCTGATCCAGGTGGGCAACTGCGGATCACCCGTCGAGACCGCGGCGGGCTGGCTGGTGCTGACCCACGGGGTCGGCCCGATGCGCCGGTACGCCATCGGGGCCATGCTGCTCGACCTGCACCACCCGGAGCGGGTGATCGCGGAGCTGCCCGGGGCGCTGCTCGCCCCCGACGACACCGAGCGCGAAGGATACGTGCCCAACGTCGTCTATTCCTGCGGCGGCCTGCTGCACGGCGGCCTGCTCTGGCTGCCCTACGGGGCCAGCGACGCCCGGGTCGGCTTCGCCACCGTCGCCCTCGACGCGCTCGCCGAGGCGATGGTCGGCCACCGGGCCGGCTGAGTGCCCGACGGCCGGCGGGGCGCCGCCGACCGGCCACCGCCGCGCCCTGCCGGTCGGGCGGGGCGCGGCGGTGGCTACTCACGGTCTCGCGTGGCCGGGCCGGGCCCGGCGGCCGGTGGCCGGCCGCCGGGCCCGTCCGGTCAGGACCGCGCGGTCCGGCGGCGGTGCAGGAGGAGCAGGGACGCGCCGGTGGCGACGGCGAGGCTGCCGAGGCCCGTCAGGAGCGGCACCAGTGCCTGGCCGCCACTCTCACCGGTCACCGGCAGTTGCGTGCGGCTCGGCGTCGGGGACCCGGTGGGAGTCCTCGTGGGCTGTCCGGTGGGGGTGCCCGTCGGCGTGCCGGTGGGCGTGCCCGTCGGCGTGCCCGTCGGCGTGCCCGTCGGAGTGCCCGTCGGAGTGCCCGTCGGCGTGCCCGTGGGAGTGCCCGTCGGCGTGCCCGTGGGAGTGCCCGTCGGCGTGCCCGTGGGAGTGCTGGTCGGGGTGCCTGTCGGCTGGAGGCAGACGGGGGCGTTGATGGTGTTGGTGTCGAGGGTGACGGCGCCGGTGCGGGCCAGGGCCCGGCCCTGGAGGGTGGCGCCGGTGTTCATGGTGATCGAGGTCTGGGCCAGGATGTTGCCCATGAAGCGGGTGCCGGTGCCGATCGTCGCCGAGCTGCCCACCTGCCAGTAGACGTTGCAGGGCGAGGCGCCGTTGATGAACACGACGCTGCTGTTGGCGGCGGTGGTCAGCGTGGAGGCGATCTGGAAGATGAACACCGCCGCCGGGTCGCCCTGGCTGTCGAGCGTCAGCTGGCCGGTCAGCTGCGCGGCGCCGAGCCGGTAGACCCCGGGGGTCAGCGTGGCGCCGCCGAGTTCGGCGGGCAGGTTGGTGAACGGGGTCCGGCCCGCCGCGTCGTTGTACGCGGTGGTCAGGTCGTTCTTGGCCTGTAGGGCGACGGCGTCGCCGAGGTGTATCTCGCCGCCCACGATGCCCGGCGGGAAGCCGGGCGCGGTGTTGCCGGGGTGCACGCCGAGGCTCTGCGCCAGGAAGCTCGGGCCGGTGTTGGTGACGGTGGAGCCGGCCAGTACGGAGAAGTTGGCCGCCGTTCCCAGGCCGACCGGCGCCTCGGCCGCTCTGGCACCGGTGCCGCTGAAGATCAGCACGGCGACGGCCGCGCCGGCGGCGGTGACGGCTGCCAGCGCCGGCAGCACCGTGCGCCGAAGGTGACGGATCCGAACTACTGTCACGGTGGAGCCCTCTCATGGTCTGTCTCCGCCGGCGCCGTAGCGGCGGCGGCCCGAAGTAACACAAGCGCAAATGCTTGCAATTCGGACTTTTGCATACTCAGACCTATGAAGTGCGCATAACCGATTAATCACCCGGAACCGGCCGGGAAGCCCCGGCGGCGCTCGGAACGTCCGAACGTCCTCGTGTCAGCGGTACGGGCGCGGCGTCTACGCGAGGCACGCGTCGCCGGCGGCGCCGCTCCGGTCAGGACCCCGGCGGGCGCCCGCCGCCGGGCCGGAGACCACCGTCGCCCGGCCGATCCGGGCGGCGGCTAGCGCGGACCGGACCGCCGTGACCGCCTCAGCACGACGAGTCCCGCCCCCACCAGCCCCAGTACGACCGCAGCGGCCAGCACGATCCGGGTCGACGCCGCGCCGGTGCCCCCGGCCTGTCGGCCGACGGCCCGTTCGTCGACGGCGGGCCGGGAGGGCGCCCCGGCCACGGTCGGCGGTGCCGTGCTGGCAGCCGTGCCCAGCGGGTAGCGCAGGACGCCGGGTCTCGTGCCCGGTGGCTGGTCGGTGGTCTCGGAGACCGTGAGCAGGAAACGCCCGTCGCGGCTGTAGGTGACCGACTCGCCCTGCGGCTCGTCGGGCAGCGGCGTCACCCGCGGGGTCCCGCTGGTCAGCGCGGCCACGACGTCGTCGTCGACGACGTCGAACTCGAACGCGTCGGCGTAGGTGCGCAGCACCACCCTGCGCCCGTCCGGCGCGGTGGCCGCGCCGGTGACCGCCGTCCGGCCGAGCACCGAGAACGGGTTGCTCGTCGTGGACGGCGGCAGTCGGACCTGTCCCACCCTGGACAGCGGCACCGTGGCGCCGGGCCGCAGGGCGCCGGTCGGGGCGTACAGCACGGCCGAGTACTTCGTCACGATGATCGGCCGGCCGTCGCGGGTGACGAGCAGGGCCTCGGCGTCGTGCGGCCCGTCCGGGTACGCCATGCGGTACAGCACCGGCCGACCGGCACCCGGCGGGAGCTTCCACACCGCGACCGTCCGCCGGGAACGGTCGTTGTCGCCGGTGTCGGCCACCCAGATCGTGTCGTCGGCGCCGACGGCGAGATCCTCGGTGTCGCGGGGCCGCGACGGATAGGGCACCGTGCGCACGACGGAGCACTGGGCGTCCAGGAAGAAGATCCGGCGCCGGGCCTCGTCGTCCGCGCCGTCGTTGACCACGACGAACCCGTCCTCCGTGGCGACCATCCCGGAGATCTCGCTCAGCCCGCCGCCTCGCACCTCGCACACCGGCGCCCCCGGGGCCGGTGTGGGCGACGGGTTCGCCACCGCCGCGCCCGGGAGCACCGCGAGCGCGACGACGGCCGCCGTCCCCGCCGCGCCGCGCAGGCTCCGGATCGTTCGCTCGCCTCGTCGCATTACCCGGGATCCTGCCACCGCCGGTCCGCCCCCGCGCACCCGACACGGACCCGCCCCGCCCACCGTGCCCGCCGCGACCCGCCCCGGCGGCCCGCCGCCGGTGCCGGCGCGCGGGCGTCGCCGGACGCCGCCGGGAGGGAGGGTGGCCGGGCGTTCCTCCGAGGGAGGCAGGATGGGCGGGTGACCGCCCAGACCCACCCGCCGTCGGCCGTGCTGGACGCGGTGCTCGAGCGGCTGACCTACGTCAACGAGGAGACCGGCTACACCGTCGCCCGCGTCTCCACCGACCGCGGCGGCGACCTGCTCACGGTGGTCGGGGCGCTGCTGGGCGCCCAACCGGGAGAGAGCCTGCGGCTGTCCGGCCGGTGGTCGTCGCACCCGCAGTACGGCCGGCAGTTCGAGGTCCACTCCTACACCACCGTCCTGCCCGCCACCATCCAGGGCATCCGCCGCTACCTCGGCTCCGGCCTGGTCAAGGGCATCGGCCCGGTGTTCGCGGAGCGGATCGTGGCCCACTTCGGCCTGGACACCCTGCGCGTCGTCGAGGACGAACCCGCCCGCCTCGTCGAGGTGCCGGGCCTGGGACCGAAACGCACCGCGAAGATCACCGCGGCGTGGCAGGAGCAGAAGGCCATCAAGGAGGTGATGGTCTTCCTCCAGGGCGTCGGCGTCTCCACCTCCCTGGCCGTACGGATCTTCAAGCGGTACGGCGACGCCTCCGTCACGGTGGTCCGCACGGAGCCGTACCGGCTCGCGGCCGACGTGTGGGGAATCGGATTCAGGACCGCGGACACCATCGCCCAGGCCGTCGGGATCCCGCACGACAGCCCGCAGCGGGTCAAGGCCGGACTCCAGTACACCCTCTCCGAGGCCACCGACGACGGGCACTGCTATCTGCCCGACTCCGAACTGGTCGCCGACGCCACCAAGATCCTCGACGTAACGGGCGATCTCGTCACCGCCTGCCTCGACGAACTCGTCGCCGAGGAGGGCGTGGTCCGCGAGTCGCTGCCGGGACCGGACGGCGGGCGGACGACCGCGGTGTACCTGGTGCCGTTCCACCGCGCCGAGCAGTCCCTGGCCGGATCCCTGCTGCGGCTGCTGCGCGAGCGCGCCGACCGGTTGCCCCACTTCACGGGCGTCGACTGGGGCAGGGCGCTGGCCTGGTTGAGGGCCCGCACCGGCATCGACCTCGCCCCGGAGCAGGAACAGGCCGTCCGGCTCGCCCTCACCTCCCGGGTCGCCGTGCTGACCGGCGGGCCGGGGTGCGGCAAGAGCTTCACCGTCCGCTCGGTCGTCGAACTCGCCGCGGCGAAGAAGGCCAAGGTGACCCTCGTCGCGCCGACGGGCCGCGCCGCGAAGCGGCTGGCGGAACTGACCGGGCATCCGGCGGCCACCGTGCACCGGCTGCTGCAGCTGCGTCCCGGCGGCGAGGCCGGCCACGACCGGGACAACCCCCTCGACGTCGACCTGCTCGTCGTGGACGAGGCGTCCATGCTCGACCTCGTCCTGGCCAACAAGCTCGTCAAGGCCGTCCCGCCCGGCGCGCACCTGCTCCTCGTCGGCGACGTCGACCAGCTCCCCTCCGTCGGCGCCGGGGAGGTCCTGCGGGACCTGCTCGCCGCTCCGGTCATCCCCCGGGTCCGGCTGACGCAGATCTTCCGCCAGGCCGCGGAGTCCGGGGTGGTCAGCAACGCGCACCGCATCAACGCCGGCAGGCCGCCCCTGCTCCAGGGCCTCGGCGACTTCTTCCTGTTCGCCAGTGACGACACCGAGGCCACCGCCGCCCTCACCGTCGACGTCGCCTGCGCCCGCGTACCCGCCCGCTTCGGCCTCGACCCGCGTCGCGACATCCAGGTCCTCACCCCCATGCACCGCGGCCCGGCCGGCGCCGCGGCCCTGAACACGCTGCTCCAACAGCGCCTCACCCCGGCGCGCGAGGGGCAGCCCGAGCGCCGCCTGGGCGGTCGGGTGTTCCGCGTCGGCGACAAGGTCACCCAGATCCGCAACAACTACGACAAGGGCCAGGCCGGCGTCTTCAACGGCACCGTCGGCGTCGTCACGGCCCTGAGCCCCGACGACCAGACCCTCACCGTCCGCACCGACGAGGACGAGAGCATCGACTACGACTTCGACGAACTCGACGAACTGGCACACGCGTACGCCGTGACCATCCACCGTTCGCAGGGCTCCGAGTACCCGGCGGTCGTCATCCCGCTTACCACGAGCGCCTGGATGATGCTGCAACGCAACCTGCTCTACACCGCCGTC
Source organism: Micromonospora sp. CPCC 205561 (assembly GCF_036906775.1). NCBI lineage: Bacteria > Bacillati > Actinomycetota > Actinomycetes > Micromonosporales > Micromonosporaceae > Micromonospora > Micromonospora sp. CPCC 205561. The sequence goes on from NZ_JBAKHV010000020.1 coordinate 86,264, forward strand.
ACCCGAGCCAGGAAGCTCGTCGTGCTGGTCGGCTCCCGCCGCGCCCTCGCCGCCGCCGTCCGCACCGTCGGCGCCGGGCGCCGGCACACCGCCCTCGACCACCGCCTCACCTGAGCGTCCCGCCGGCCGGTGGCCGCGGCCGGCGGGCCGTGCCCGGGTCGACTCAGGCCAGGTTCCTGCTCGTGACCGTCCACCGGGGGTGCCCGCAGAGGCCGCACGTGGGGCCGACGAACATGGCCCGCGCGGCCTGGTCGCTCTTGAGCTGCCACCTCAGCCAGGCCGAGCCGACCCGGCCGTACTCGCCGCCGTTGGGCTGCGCGAACGTGCCGAAGTGCACGACCGGCAGGTGCCCCACGCCGGCAGACCGACGGGCAGCCGGCCGTAGTCGTCGACGGCGTTGGGGTAGGCGATGTCGTCCGGCCCGCCGGTGACGTACGCGACCGGGGCGTGCAGTCGGGCCAGCCGGTGGTTGTCCCGGTCGCTCAGCAGGCCGCTGTTCAGAGCACCGACGTGTCGACGCGGGGGTCCGCGCCGGCCAGCGTCGCGGCCAGGCCGAGGGCGATCCTTCGTCCGGTCCTGGTTCTCACGAACCAACTCCTTCCTGGTGGGGCTCGCGGGTAAGGCCACGATGGCCGACGACCGGCTGGCGCGAATCCGCGAAATCACCTGCCTCGACGCGGGCGGTGACCGGACCCGGGGCCGCCCCGTGGGCGGTGCCGGCCGCGCGGCGGAAATCGCGTGCGTACGGCGACGCGCCGCTCTACGTTTCCGCCGTGACCCTCGACATCGTGAGCCTGGCGCAGCGCCCCGACCTGACGGAGCGCCTGCACGAGGACTTCGACGGGGCGTGGCCGCCGTTCATGCTGTGGGACCCGATGAGCGCGGTGTACTACAACGTCGCGCACGAGCTGTACCCGGAGTTCGTGTTCGCCGCCGTCGACCCCGCCGAGCCCGGGCGGGCCGTCGCCCGGGCGTACGCCGTGCCGCTGCGGTGGACGCGGGAGGACCTCCCCGACGGCGGCTGGGACCGCATGATCCAGCGGGCCGCGGTCGACCGCCTCACCGGCGCCGCCCCGAACGTCGTCTCGGCGGTGGAGATCTGCGTCCGGCCCGACCGTCGCGGCAGCGGGCTGTCCGCCCTGATGCTCGCCGCGATGCGGGACGCCGTCGCGAAGCTGGGCTTCGACACGCTGGTCGCGCCGGTCCGCCCGAACGGCAAGCACACCCGGCCCCGGATGCCGATGGCCGAGTACGCGGCGCTGCTCCGCGAGGACGGCCTGCCGGTCGACCCGTGGCTCCGGGTGCACGTCCGTGCCGGCGGACGAGTCGAACGGGTGGCCGCCCGGTCGATGGTGGTCACCGGGACGCTCGCCGACTGGCGGCGCTGGACGGGCCTTCCGTTCGACACCGCCGGGCCGGTCCACGTGCCGGGGGCGCTCGTGCCGGTGCACTGCCACGTGGCGCAGGACCACGCCGTCTACGTCGAGCCCAACGTCTGGGTCCGGCACCGCCTCTAGCTCCCGTACCGCCGGTCACGACCGGCGCGCACCGGTCAGGGCGCGGGCCGGTGCCGCGGCGGGGCGTCCAGGATCCGCGCCGAGGTCCCCGGCGTGCCGGGGGCCCGGTGGCGGGCCCTTTCCCCCAGCACCAGGCTCACCCGGCCGTGCAGGAGGCCGCCGGGCAGCGGGGCGGACGTCGCCGCGTTGGTCGCGAACGTGACCGCGTGACCCTCGGGCGACTCGCGCGCGGCCGGCCCGGTGCCGCGGACCGGCACGGCGGCCGCCGGGCGGCCCGGCTCAGCGGGGGCGACGACCCGCCCGCCGTCGTCCGCCC